>CAZKCX010000277.1:0-8513 GCA_964550865.1 uncultured Planctomycetales bacterium | reverse complement strand
AGGTGGGCCACCCATCGGCTGGACGCCCATCGAATGCGTTGCGACACAACACTAGAGGCGGGGACGCCGCAATCCGTACCCACCCCGTTTTGGGCGTGGCCGGGGGCCGCCGTGGGACAAGCCTTCTTGGCCGGTGCGAGGGGAAGCCTGCCGATCCTTCCAGGGGCTTGTGCCCGCAGTGGCCCTCCGGTCACGCCAGGAGGTAGCACGTAGCCGAGATGACTGACCACAGGACCACGAACACCATGGCGCATGATCCCACGATGCACGAAACCTTGGAGCCGGACACGAACAACGAACACGTCCGTCGCGCTCGTCCCCGGCAGGGATGCCAGGAACTCGACTGCTACCTGCACGGGGCCTTGCGACTCGGCGCTTCCGACCTGCACCTCAAGGCCGGATCGCCCGCGCGCTTGCGCGTCGCCGGGGAGCTCCGCACCGTTCAGGAGGAACCCCTGCCGATCGATCAGTTGGAGTCGATGGTGTTCAACCTGAAAGCCGTCGTGTGTCAGAAGCTCTTGCCGTCGATCGCTCCCGAGGTGTCGCGCGTCCCCGCCGTGGAGGTCATGCTCTCGACCCCTTCTACGCGGAAGCTCATCGGCGAAGAACGCGACAACGAGCTGATTGACGTCATCCGGGGTGGGGATGAAGGGATGCAGACCTTCACGGACAGCTTGATGTCCTTGCTGGAAGAGGAGCTGATCGATCTGGATACCGCGCGCAAGGCCGCGCCCAACCCCGAAGAACTCAACATGCGGGTCAAAGGGATCGTGACGCAGTCCTCCGGCATCCTGGCTTGAGTCGCCTGGCGGAAGACGTGAGAGCCCACCGCCCAACAGGGCGCGCTCGTCGCGGTGATTCCTGACTGGGCTTGGGAACCCCACGAGCCCTCGTAAACCGTTCACGACAACGCGTACGGATCTTTCCATCCCGAATCTCTGAGCGACGCGTGACGGCGCGAGCCGGAGCGCTTGCGGCGCGCAATCGTTGAGCTCCCGCGAGGCGCCGACGGAGGCGCTCCCGCGCGGTATACTACAGAGGGGCCCGTCATCCTGATGTGCCCATGTAGGCGTAGGCATGCCAAACGCCGGTACCAAGAGTAAGGCCTTTTGACCCATGCGACCGGCCGGAGCCAACCGAACAACAGAGAACGATATGAAGGAAGGACCGACCACCCACCCGCCGGACCCGGCCACCGTGGCCCGTCCTCCCGAGGTGACGCGTGGCCGGCTACCGACACGCCGCGATCCCTACTGACGAAACGAAAGGTGGTACCCATGAAGATCGCAATCACAGCCGCTGGCCAAGACTTGGACGCGGAAGTCGATCCGCGTTTTGGTCGGTGCCCGTTCTATCTGATCGTCGAGACCGATGACCTGAGCTACGAGGCCATCCAGAACCCCAACGTCGCGCTCGGCGGGGGCGCGGGGATCCAATCCGCCCAGCTGATGGCGGAGAAAGGCGTGCAGCATGTCCTCACGGGCAACTGCGGGCCGAACGCCCATCAAACGCTGACGGCGGCCGGCATCGGCATTATCGTCGGATGTTCCGGTCGAATCCGGGATGTGGTCGAGCAGTACAAGGCCGGCGGATTCACCACCGCCGGCGCGCCGAACGTCGAGAGCCACTTCGGCACGGCGGGCACTCCCGCCGGAGGAGCGGCCGGTGCCCCCGGTCAGGCCCCAGGATTCGGCCCCGGTATGGGAGGGGGCGGCGGAAGGGGCATGGGGGGAGGACGTGGCATGGGTCGCGGCATGGGGATGGGCCGAGGCCGAGGACGTGGCATGGGCGGAGGCATGGGGGGAGGCGGCATGGGAAGAGGTCAGGGCATGGGCATGCCCGCCCAGGGAGGATCTCCCCAGAGCCAGCCGCCCCCGGCTCCCGACAATGCGGAAGATGAGCTGTCCGTCCTGAAGCAACAGGCGCAGATGATGAGCGAACAGATGAAGCAGATCCAACAGCGAATCGAGCAGCTCGAGCAGGAGAAGGATGGCTGAGGTCCACCGCGCGCGGACGTGGTCGAAACGCAGCGGTCGTGCGGGTACCATGACGGGGAGCCCGTTGCCCGATTCCGCCGTGCAAAGGCCCTCGATGACGCGTACGGCGGATCGAAAGGAAGAGCAGGTCCAAAGAAAAGGAAGCTACGTTCATGGCGCCAGACCCACTCACCCCGTACGGCAATCGGCCGATGGTGACGCCCATCGTCAATGCCGTGAACTACGAGTACCTCTCCTTCGAGGTGCTGCGGCAGATCACCGACGGCGAGATCGACGGATACACCTACCACCGAGACGACAACCCGACCGTCCGCGAGGTCGAACGGCAAATCGCGGATCTTGAGGGCGCGGAGGACTGCGTTGTCTGCACCACCGGGATGGCCGCCTGCACGATGGTCTACCTGACGTACCTCAAGGCCGGCGACCACATGGTGATCTTCCACGACACGTACGGTGCCAACTACAAGGTAGCGCTGATCCTCGAACGTCTGGGCGTAGAGATCACGTGGCTGGAGGCCGACGAATCCG
Organism: uncultured Planctomycetales bacterium; assembly: GCA_964550865.1. GTDB lineage: Bacteria > Planctomycetota > Phycisphaerae > UBA1845 > JAFGLZ01 > JAFGLZ01. The sequence continues at coordinate 5,988 of CAZKCX010000277.1, read as the reverse complement.
ACCGAATCGGTGAGCACCTTCGCCCGAACACGCGACTGATCTTCCTGGAAACGCCGACGAATCCGTTGTGCAAGGTCATCGACATCGCGGCGGCCCGCAAGGCGGCGGACACGGTGGGGGCGATGCTGATCGTCGACAACACCTTCGCCACGCCGTACCACCAGGCACCGTTGAAGCTCGGCGCGGACCTCGTGGTGCACAGCGCCACCAAGGCGCTGGGAGGCCATAACGACCTGATGGCCGGCGCCATCGCCGGCTCGAAGGAGCACTACAACCGCCTGTGGTTCACGCGGCAGGCGATCGGCACCACGCTCGACGCCTATTCCGCGTTCCTCCTGGAACGAGGGCTCAAGACGTTCGAGCTGCGCGCCCGGGCGATGGCGGAGGGTGCAGAGGCCGTCGCGGCATTCTTGGAGGAGCACCCCAAGATCTCCCGGCTCCTTTACCCCGGCCTGGCCAGCCACCCCGATCACGAGATCGCCCGGCGCCAGATGCACAACGGCTTCGGCGGAATGCTGGCCTTCGACGTCGGACAGGACGAGGAAGACGCCAAGCGGTTCATCGCGGCCCTGAAGACGATCTACCACGCGGTGAGCCTGGGCGCGACCGAATCGCTGGTGTGCATCCCCTATCTGACGACGATGCTCTACCTCCCGCCTGAACGTCGCACGACCTTCGGCGTTCGTAGGAACACGGTCCGCCTCTCGATCGGCATCGAGCCGCCGGACAAGCTCGTGAAGGACTTGAAGCAGGCTTTGGCCTGCGTCGCGCAGGACGTGGCCCTGGACGGCCGCACGGTGGAATCGGACCCACGAGAGCAGCGACAACGGCGTACCGAGCCCGCGAAGTGAGTGAGGCCGCGTGTTGACGATCGTGTTCCGATCCGACAGCACGATGGATCGCGAGCGACTCGACCTTCCATGCCACGGCACGAAGCGAAGTGGCCGAACGCCGACCAGGAAGACGCACAACATAAGGAGTTTCAAGCATGCCCTGGGTCAAAGAAGAGCTCTGCACCGGCTGCGGCACGTGCGTTGAGGAGTGCCCCACCGGCGCGATCACCCTCGAACAAGACGAATTGGCCGTCATCGACGACGACACCTGCATTCGTTGCGGCACGTGCCACGAGAGCTGTCCCGAGGACGCGGTCCGCCACGACGGCGAGCGGCTCGGGCAGATGGTGGCAGACAACTTGGAATGGACGGCGAAGCTGCTGAAGCACTACGAGACACCCGCCGATCAGTCGGCGTTCCTCCAACGCATCACGAAGTACTTCACGCTGCAGCGGAAGGTGGCCGAGCAGACACTCGAGACACTGCAGGCGATGGAAGGGGAACCCGAGCAACAACTGCGCGCAGCGATCCGGGGGCTGACCGAGGACGTCTAAGGCGATCCATCCGTCGGGGCATGGCGGCCCGCGCGCCTCGTGTGCTCCGACACCCGGAGACGACACGCGATCCCCTTCGAGAGGCGTACGGATCGCCGCCGCCGTTTTCGGCGCGCGCACAAGGTCTTCCTCCGGGAAGGAGCCACTGCTTGTGTCGGAGCGTCATTGAGGGGGAGAACGCCCTACGCGAGGCCCTACGGCTTGCGATCGCTTCTCGCCGAGCCTCGCACGCTGTCGCGAGGTACCGCGATCACGCCGGTCCGTGACATCTCGCGAATCCCGTAGGGACGGCAGAGATCAACGAACGCCTCGACCTTGTCCTCCGGGCCGGTGATCTGCACGGTGACGCTACGCGGCGCGATGTCGACGACGCTGCCGCGGAAGATCTCGGAGATCTGCCGGATCTCTCCCCGCTTCTCCGGCGGGCAGGCGACCTGAACGAGAAGCAGGTCGCGCACGACGCACGGCTGTTCGGTGAGATCGCGCACCTTGACGACGGAGACCAGCTTGCCGAGCTGCTTGCGGATCTGCTCGAGCGTCGCCTCATCACCGCTGGTGACGATGACCATGCGCGACAACTCAGGATCCTCGGTTCGACCGACGACGAGCGAGTCAATGTTGTAGCTGCGGGCGGCGAACATCCCCGAGACGTGGGCGAGCACACCCGGTTGGTTCTGCACGAGGACACTCAACACGGCCTTGCGTTGCATGATGAATCCCTCTTCGAAGCTGCGATCGGAATCTTCAGACCGCGAAGACTACAACATGCTCTCGGTCGGTTCCCATTCGGGCATGGCACCCATGTCCATCTGGTCGAGGGCCTTGCCGACGGCCACCATCGGATAGACGTTCTCCTCCGGCTCAACCTGGAAGCTCGCGACCGTGAAGACATCGCTCGCGAGGAGCTCGCGGATGGCATCCGACAGCTCGGCCTTGTCGCTCACCGCCATGCCCTTGGCGCCATAGGCGTCGGCGATGCGGGCGAAATCCGGATTGGCCATCCGTGTGTGGCAGTAGCGTCGGTCGAAGAATAGCTCCTGCCACTGCCGGACCATTCCCTGAAACTGGTTGTTGAGGATGACGGCCTTGACGGGCAGGCCATGCTCCACGGCGGTGGCGATCTCGGTGATGGTCATTTGGAACGAGCTGTCGCCGTCGATGTCCACCACCGTCATATCGGGACGTCCGACCTGTGCGCCGAGGGCCGAGGGAAGGCCGAATCCCATCGTGCCCAGCCCGCCGGAGGTGATGAAGCTCCGAGGGTGTCGGCTCTGATAGAACTGGGCCGCCCACATCTGGTGCTGCCCCACGCCGGTCGTGATGATGGCATCGCCGCCGGTCTGTTTGGAGATCTCTTCGATGACGGCCTGCGGCTTGATGTTCGCGCTGCCGCGGTCATAGCCGAGGGGATAGCGTCGCTTCCATTCGGCGATCTGCTCGAACCAGGACGTGCGGTCGCGATGCTCGATCAGCGGTAGCATCTCTTCGAGGATCATCTTCGCGTCGCCGACCACGGGGATGTCGACCTTCACGTTCTTGCTGATGCTCGAGGGATCGATGTCGATGTGGACGACCCTTGCCTTCGGTGCGAACTGATCGACCACGCCCGTGACGCGATCATCGAAGCGCGCCCCGATGGCCACCAGCAGATCGGAGTTCTGCACGGAGTAGTTCGCGTAGGCGGTGCCGTGCATGCCCAACATGCCGAGGTGCAGCTTCGGCTCGGCGACCCCGTCGAAGGCCCCCATGGCGAGCAGTGTCGTGGTGACCGGGGCGTTCGACTTCTTGGCCAGCGCGCGGAGCTCGTCCCATGCGTTGGAGAGGATGACGCCCCCGCCGACATACAACACGGGCCGCTCGGCGGCGTTCAAGGCTTCGGCCGCCAGGCGGATCTGCCGGATGTGCCCCTTGCGTCGCGGTCGGTAACCGGGCAAGGACATCTTCACCTCGGCCAACGGGACCTTCGTGGCGACCTGGACGTCCTTGGGCAGGTCGACCAGCACCGGGCCGGGTCGGCCGGTCTGGGCGATGTGAAAGGCCTCCCGAACCACGCGGCGAAGATCACGGACATCTTTGACGAGGACGTTGTACTTCGTGACCGGCCGCGTGACACCGGTTACGTCCGCCTCTTGAAACGCATCATTGCCGATGAAGGACGTGGCGACCTGCCCGGTGAAGGCAACCAACGGGGTGCTATCCATGTATGCCGTCGCCAGGGCCGTCGTCAGGTTCGTCGCGCCGGGCCCGCTCGTGGCGATGCACACGCCGACGCGGCCGGTCGCGCGGGCGTACCCGTCGGCCATGTGGCCTGCGCCTTGCTCGTGCCGGCTCAGCACGAAGCGAATGGGCGACTCGTACAGCCGATCAAACATCGGCATGATGGCCCCGCCGCCATATCCGAACATCACGTCGACGTTCTGATTCAGCAACTCCTCGTGCAGGAGCTCGGTACCTATCTTGGTTTGGGTGGATGCAGACGAAGAGTCTGCGGCCTCGGTGGTGTCGGCCATGGTTGTTCTCCTGTCCAATAGGGTTCCCATGGGATTGAGGTCACCTCGCAGCCGCCTACGAGGCGCCCGGGCGGTCACCAGGTTGGTGTTCGCCCCGTCGAGGCGCCGCCTCGACGGAACGTCCCGCCCTCATGATTCTATGTCGGCTGGAAGCGGAGCGCTTCCTTAGCCAGTAGCTGATTATAGCATCGCGTTACCTGCAGAAAAAAGGCTAGCGGGATTGCTTTGGCGCAAAACAATCACCGCTAGCCTTGTTGCCGTGAAACATCGCCCCGCCTGGCTAGCTCTGCAATATGCCTGCGGTGGTTGTCGCGGCCGCCCGTACGTCAGCCAGCTAGACGGGCGGCGCGAGGCTCCACAGCGACCGCTGCATCTACATCAGAACAGCAGAAGCCCCGGCTGGGCGTTCCTACGTTCCTAGCCCCCCGACGAGTTCCTGCAGCGCCTCAAGCGACCCACCGGCGACCGCCCACAGCGACCCGATCGGATCGACAATGATCCGCGGGAGGTTGATGAAGCTGATCCCGCTGGTCGGATAGGGCTGCAGCAACTGGCTGTACTGCGTCAGCAGATCCTGCACCTGGCAGCCCGTGCCCTGCAGGACCACCGCTCCGCTACCCACCAAAGCAAGCGCTTTCATAATACGCATCGTTGATCCTCCGTAACTTCTCCAACGTACGTGATGCCAGCCCGAGGCCTCCGTTGCCAATGTACTTCGGAAGCTTGTCTTGCCACTGTGTGTGCACTGACCGGCACTACGGACGCAACGCGACCTATTCTTCGCACGCTCGGTGTCCGGACAGGCCGCTTATCCGGATTGTGCCACCCACCCATTGCCCCCGGAGGGGAACGGGTAGAGCCGGATGCACGATACTAGCTCCAGATATCCTCGCGCAGCCAGTCGAGGACCATGTCGATGATACGGTTGTCGACGATACCCTCGGTCACCCAGCCTTGCCAGAAGCCGCAGCCAGCCATCGTAGATCCGCCCAAGGCGGCCACGAGCAGCCCAGCAATCTTGCTCATTTTCGACATCAGTGAAACCTCCTCAGTTTTGCCCTGTCTAGATCCGTCGTCCAACCCAGCCTCCTCGGATACCATCAGTGCGATGTATCGTCCGGAGCCCGGAGTCTAGTTGACGGCCGAGAAAACTACCAGATCCTCCAGCACATCAGCAACACACTGGCCCCATGCGAAACTGAAAACGGTCGCACCGGCTACCAGAAGGAACAACTTTTTGCTAAGCATCTCGATCTCCTGGATCTCTTTGTTGCTTCGCAGGCCTGGTCGGCCCCGCCTTCCTCCATGAGCGGCTGAAGGCGCCATACCCTCGCCCCAGGTCGATACGTCGACCTGAGACCTAGCCCCGCGGCTAGTCAAACACGACGCCGAACAGGACGTCTTGGAGCAGGTCCTTCACCATGCCCCAACCGCTGCAGCCACCGACCCAGCTCAGGCCGCTGGCAAGTCCCAACATGGCCAACTTCCAGTTCTTCATTAGAAACCTCCTTCAATCAACCACAGAGAGTTCACGCCTCCTAACTCGGAGGCTTCATCCGAAACCCACACAGCTCCATACTGCATGGGCTTGAACTGTTGCATTATGGCTTTCGCACACCGCCGCCCCGGGTCCACGCCTTACCACAATCGGACTACACGGCTGATGTCCAAGATTGGCCGCGCCTCCAATCTTTGAGGGCAAAGTCTACAAGCTTTCGCCCTCGTTGCAACCCTCTAGGCCAAAAATTCTGCTATTTTTTGGCCTGTGCCTGTCGGCATCACGCCCTTCTCCGTGACGAAGCCGGCGATCAACTCGACCGGCGTCACGTCGAAGGCCTGGTTGTAACAAGCGACCCCTTCCGGCACCGTGCAGCATCCGAAGCCGCACCCAACTTCCTCCGCATCCCGGTGCTCGATCGGGATCTCAGCGCCGCTGGCGATCGAAAGGTCGAACGTCGAACTCGGTGCGGCCACGTAGAACGGAATCCCGTGCGCCTTGGCCAATGTCGCCACACCGTACGTGCCGATCTTGTTCGCCGCGTCGCCGTTGGCGGCGATACGGTCCGCGCCAGTAATCACTAAGTCTATCTG
>CAZKCX010000276.1:630-8521 GCA_964550865.1 uncultured Planctomycetales bacterium | reverse complement strand
GCTGGCCACCAAGGTCTACCGTTCCGGAGACTGGTCGAAGCACGCGACCGACATGAAGGACATGGTCGAGAACGTCTGGGCGCGCAACGACTGGAGCACCGACGCGGACCAATTCCTCAAGCGACTTCTGATCGACATCAACAGCCATGCGCCGTGGGAGTTCTACGGGCGCATCAAGTCGGCCACCGATCTCTTTCGCGCGCGATACGGCCTGGACGATGAGCAGATCAAGAAGCTCCGCGCGAAGTTCGTGCAACAAGGGTTCGTCTTCTTCATTCAAAACGCCGAGGCCATGCTGCCCGTCTTTCAGGAGCTGATCGACACGCGATTGGCCGGCAAGCCCTTCACGCCGGAGCAGGTGGCGCGGTGGTCGAAGGTCCTTCGTCCCATCGCCACGAAGACCTACCAGACCCTGCGTCGCGACGTCCAGACCTTCGCCGAGCAGAACCTCACGCCGCAGCAACGCAGTAAGGTGGAGGCCGACCTGAAGGTCTTCGACACGCGAACGGCCGACATGGTCGAAGGCATGGCCGAGTGGCAACGGGGAGAGTGGTCTCCGGCGGAGTGGGGGCTGGACACGGACCCCGTGCATGTGGCGATGCAGAGGCAGCTCGACGGCAAAGCGCCGGCCGGGGAGCTGGCGAGCAAGTCGTCCGATCCGACGAAGGCCGCCGAACGCGGGGATCCCTCCCAAGCCAAGGGGCCGATGCGGATCGGCGATTCCCGCAGGTACCGGATGCAGTCGGGCGGAGGGGACGAGTCTCGCTTTCCCGACGAGTCCACGTGGGTGCAGTATGTGCGGGAATTCTGCGATCGCTATCAGCTGGACAAGGCACAGCGGGCGTCGGCCTTCGCCATCCTCAAGGATCTCCAGAAGCGGGCGCAAGCCTATCGTGCCTCACGGGCGGACGACATCAAGAAGCTCCAAGCGCGGGTGCGAAACGCCGACAGCGCCGAGGACCGAGGCAACGCCCAGGCCGATCTACAGGGCCTGCTCCAAGGCATCGAGGTCCTGTTTGAGGAGCTCAAGGGTCGACTCGAGAACATCCCCTCCGCCCGCCAGCGCCGCGCGGGATAGCGGAACTCCGCCCTCATTGCCTTTCGCCGTTAGGTGTCGCCATCGCGGCAAAGATGCCGTGTTCGCCCTCAGGCCTTCTTCTTCGGTTCTTTCGCCTCTTTGCTCTCGAACAGCGTCATGAAGATGTCGTAGCAGCGCGTGTCGTCGGGCGTGCCGACCGACAGAATCGGGTGACTGCCCATGTACACCTTCGTGATGTCGTCCACGCCGAAGTCCACTAAGACGCGTGTCGCGCATCCGCCCGTCGGCGGGCACTCCGGGCACCCGATGACCGTCCCGGTGAAGTACTGAATCTTCTGCTCGGAGTGCATCTTCGTGAGCATCACGGGCGTCTTGGGCGTCCACTGCACGTCGAGCGCGGGTGTCTTGGGCAGATGGTGGAAGAAGGGCCGAATCTTGTACTCCTGCGGCGGCGCGTCGGGGCCGTTGAGCTTGGTTGCGCACGTGCAGTGCGTGGCGAAGTAGTGGTTCCGCACCTCGTCGTACTCGGAGTTGTGCACGAAGCCCGCCCGGCCGAAGAGATAGCGGTTCAGCAGCATCGTCATGGTGGCCGTGATGTCGTTCTCGCAGCCGCATGTCGCGGTCAGGTTGCCGTTGTTGATCGAGAAGCTCACGCAGGGCTTGCGGTGCTGGAGCATCAGGCAGTGGATCGTGATGCCCTCGGCATCGTAGCGATCCAGCAGCGTATTGACGGCCTTGTGGGCGCGGAAGGCCTCGACGAAGTAGTGGTCCGTGATGTCCGTCACGCTGAGGGCGGCCTGCTTGAATTGCATGGCCGCGCGCTTCATCGCCTCGTCCGGCTTGATGGAATCGAAGAGGTCGTTGTACTCCTTTGCCGGGATGCAGACCACGTCCGTCCCGAGGCCCTTATAGGTGCCGTGCTTGGTCTCCTTGTAGTTTCCCACGCGGACCACGCGGCTCTGGTTGAGCATCTTCTTGGCGTGCACGGCGCGGAGCGATCGCTCGATCTCCGCCCAGTTCTCGATGGAGTGGATGAAGTGCAGTCGCTTCGCCTTCCTCAGGGAGGCCGGCGGCATGTGGTGGTATCCGCCCGTGGGCAGATACACGACGGCCGGCGCGTCGATCTGCTGGGCGATCTTGTGCGCCTTGCCGACGGAGGCCGACGAAAGACAGAGGACCAGCACGGCGTCGGGCTTCGTCGGCTGGATCTCCGCGATGTACCGGTCGACTTCCGTGTTCGCCTTGAGGGCCTTCGGGGCGAAGTCGATCCGCATGCCGATCCGCTCGCCCATCTCACGGATCTTTCGCGTGAACTTCTTCTGCTGCTCGGCGTGGTTGTACTGATTGCCCGGGTAGGGATGCCAGTGATGCTCCTGCCAGCTCGCCTCGGCCTTTCCCTGGTCGCAGTCTTCGGGCAAGGGATAGAGGAAGACCGCCTTGACGGTGGCCGGCGTCTTCTTGGCTTTGGACGTGTCGCCCGCGGCCTCCAGGGTACGAAGCCACGGGGACGTCAATAGGGTCGTCGCCAGGGAGCCACCCACGACGAACTCGCGACGCGTCAGACCTTGGGCACAGTTCTCACACATACAAACCATCCTTCGTGCAGTTGGGGTTTGGGGTTCGTTTGTCGACTTCGTTCGAGCCGGGCGCCGACGCTGCGAAACGCGGGAACGCCCGGTGTGGGAAGGGGGCGGTCGCCAAGACCGCCCCCCCATCCGCCTCGCCTGCAACTTCGTCTATCGGCGTCGGGCAGCCTAGCCCTCCTCGACGACCTCCATCTTCATCAGGTCCGCCAGGTGCCGCGCGGTCTGGAGGTGGTCGCCGTAGAACACGACGCGATGGAGCAGCGTCATCATGTCGCCCTCCAATACGCCGCCGCCCCAGTTGCGGGCCATCTGGGCCGCGTCGCGGATCTCCGTGACGACCTGGGTTCGGCACGCTCGCACCGACTTGTCGGGCACCTCGCGGATCGTGCCCGTCGAGATCAGGATCGTGTCCAGGTTGATCAGCTTGGTCCGCGTGATCTCCTGCCCGAGACGGTACTGGATCTCCGGCACCACGCCCCCGCCGATCTCCGAGTGGCTCCGCAGGAGGTAGGGCGAGTCCGGGCTGTCCGGTCCTTCCATCTTGAGCGGGCCGACACAGTGAGCCGTCCACACGGCGTTCTTGGCCGTGTCGAAGGTGGCGTTGCCCTGGAAGCCGGCGATGCCCAGCAGATGCTGGAAGACGAGCATGGTCCACATCGAGTCCATGTCGCCCTCGCACGAGGCGGGGATGCCGCGATCGCGGAGACGGGTGAAGCCCAGGCACGGGAAGCCGCGCTGAAGCCATCCCATGCATGTGCCCACGGCGAGTGCCTGGGCCTTTTCCTGCTCGATCAGCTCGTCCAGGGCGATGCTCACGCGGGCCGCCTTGAGGATGTCCGCCTTCGTCGGCTCGATGATCTTCTTGGCCTCTTTCGTCCAACGGTCGCACTCGGCCTGTGCCTTGGCGGCGTCCACGCCCTTGAGCGTCTCGTCGAAGCGCTTCTGCGGCACGACGACGACCTCGGTGCCGAACCGGGATTGGATCTGCTTGATATCCTTTGACTTGGCGGTGCCACGGAGAGGCTCGAAGACGAGCACGCGGCTATGCCGCATGAGTGGAATGACGCGGAGCAGCCGGGCCGCCCGCTCGAGCTCGCCGTAGTCGCTGCTGGTGAGCATCGTGACCCGCTTGCCTTCCTTCCGCCATCGGAAGGGGTACATCCAATCGTGCCCGCTGGCCGGCGCGGAGAACACGACCAGCGGTCGCCCGCTGTCGAGGATCGGCTTGGAGACGCGGAGCAATCCCCCGATACACAGGTTGATCGCCAAGACCGGCGCCTCGTCGCCGGCCTTCTTCAGCAGCGCGGCGGCCTCCTCGGGCTTGTTGGCCCGTCCCACGACGAATTCCACGTTCCCGAGCTTCTTCTCGATCTGCTTGAGGCGTTTCTGCATCGCGGCGATCTCGGCCTCGCAGACGCCCCAACTTCGATCCGCCGGCATGGGGTGGCCGGTGAAGATCGCGCAGATACGGACCTTCGCGGGCAAGGACGAGACCCGGGGTGCGGCCCCCTTGACGGATTCCGCCGCCTGCGTAGCCCCCAACAGGAGCCCGCCCGCCGCGGTCCCCAAGAAATCCCGACGCGTGCAATTCTGACACATGGCCGATGTCCTCCCAGAAATGGGTTCCGAGTTTCGCCAAGGCTCGCTCGTGCGACTGAACAGGTGAATGATACCAGGTTTGGATCCGGTTTGCCGCAAGGCATCCGGACAACGAACCATGACGGCCGCGTGATCTGACGCTCGGCGAGCCCGGTCGGATTGGCGATCGCCCGGTTCAAATGGACACGGTGTTTGGCGCTACCGCGCTGTGAGCCGTGTTTCCCGCGAGGTCCCCAAGGCATGCACTGCCGGCACGGGAGTGGTACACCTCTCCGGTGTGTCCAAACGTCCGTGCGGATGCGGTTAGCCGATCAACTCTTTGATTGTGCCGAGGAGCTGGTCCTGATCGATCGGTTTGGCCACGAAGCCGGCGGGCGGCGGCACCTGGGTTCGTGAGCTGATGAAGCGCTGGAAGGAATCCGGATCGGCGCCGTATCCCGTCACACCGGTGACGATCACGATGGGCACGTCTGCCAGCTGGGGGTCCTCCTTGGCGTCGCGATAGAAACGCACGCCGGACTTTTCCGGCATCGAGATGTCGAGCGTCACGAGGTCCGGCTTCTGGCTCTTCATCGCCTCCATGCCGGACTTTCCGTCCATGGCCGTGACGGTCTCGTAGCCGTGATCCTGCAACAGCGTTTCGAGGTAGGTGACGATGTCCTGCTCGTCGTCCAGGATGAGGATCTTCTTGGTGCCTGCGCTATCGCTCATCGGTGCTCCTTTAATGCATGCAAGCCGGTCACCAGTCGGACCGGATCGCTCTCGGTTGTACCGCCCAGACCGTCTACGCTGCCGGCAACAGAGATCGAAGACTGTGGCACGGCCGCCCCCGGCCGTAAACCGCTAAAAGGCCCTAGCCGAGGGTGGCTGGGGCCCAGAAGGCAAGGCTGCTCCACTGTCCAGACATTCTTGCAGGTAACTTCAGGTAACTTAGCCCTCCAGGGCATCCAGGGCCTTGCGGATCGCGTCCGGGCTCGCCTTGCGCAGTCGGTCCTGGAGCGTTTCCTGAAGGTCGACCTTCTCTTCGTCCTCCTCGCCCACCTCGATGCCGAGCTTCTCCTTCACATGCCGCACGTAGGCCTTGGGCTTGACGGGCTTCTCGAGGTAAACGCCCGGGCCCGACATTACCGCGTTGTCCATGATCTGCTGGAGGTCCTTCTCGCCCGACTCGGTCTTGGCATGCGCGGTGACGATCAGCACGGGGATCTTCGAAAGCTCCTTGTCCCGCTGGATCTCATACATAAAGCGCGGGCCCGACCGCTTCGGCATGACCAGGTCCAAGGAGATGAAATCGACCGGTTTCGAGCGGACGATGTCCAGCGCCTCGTCGCCGTCGCCGGCCGTTAGGACGTTGAAGCCCGCGTCCTCCAGCGCGGTCTGGAGAAACAGCCGCACATCCGGCTCGTCGTCCACTACCAGAACGGTCTTGTCCTCGGGCCGTGCCATCGATCATCCTCCCTACGTGGACACCCATACCTGTCGACGCATGACGCAGTCGGCCGCTCGCCGAGCCGGTCATGGTGGGTGCGCTTTGCTAGCTCTCCGTCGCCTCGGTGACCTCCGGAAGTCGCTCGCGAGGCAGCTCCAGTCGAAACACCGATCCCTCGTTCTCCGTCGAGTCGAACGAGACCCGACCGCCGTGCTCCTGCACGATCTTCTTGGTCGTCAGCAGGCCCAAGCCGGTGCCCTTGCCCGATCCCTTCGTCGAGAAGAAGTTCGTGAAGACCTTCTGCTTGATGTCGTAGTCCATCCCGCAGCCGTCGTCCCGGACCTCGTAGACCAACATCCCGTCCGTCTCACGCGTGGACAGCCATACGTTCTCCCCGCCCTGAGCGCTCATCTCGCACGCATCCAGCGCGTTGGAGACGAGATTGGCCAGGCACGTGTGAATGCCTTCCTCGTCGAGGGCGGCCGGTTCGATGTCTTCTTGCAGATCGGCGTGAAGCTGGATCCCCGACTGGGCCGCCTTGTCCCGGAAGAGCTGCACCACCTGTTGGGCGACGCGATTGGGATCCACCACCGCGACCTTCGGCGTCCGTCCCTTGGCGTAGTCCAGAAACTCCTTCACGAACGAGGAGATGCGGGAAATGTTTTCCTCCAACATCTCCCAGCCTTCGCGAATCTTCTCGCTGTCGTTCCGCCGAATGCCGGAGTTGACGACGTACATCCCGCCTTCGAGGCCCATTATGACGTTCTTGATCCCATGGGCAAGACCGGCCACCGTCTGACCGACCGCGGCGAGCCGCTCGGCCGCAAGCTTCTCCTGCTGGAGCTGCTTGACGGCCGTGATGTCCGTCGACATCTCGATGACATAAGGGATCTCGCCGTTCTCGCGGACCAGCGGCACGAGATGGACGAAGTAGTAGGTCGGCCGGCCGTTCCGCGGGACCCCTTGCTCCTCCCGCGTCCGCAGACGCCCGTCGGCGAACGTCTTGGCCGCGGCGCAATGCTCGCACGGCTCGTTCCTGCCCTTGTAGACGCTGAAGCAACAACGATCATGCCAAACCCCGTAGCTCTCCTCGAACCGTCGGTTGGCCTCGACGATGCGGAAGTTGCGGTCGATCACGCAGATGCTCACGGGCACCTGATCAAACAGCTCGTTGCGAATCCAATGCTTGATGGTCTCACTGATCATGTATCGTCGTCCTGGGTGTCGGCGGAGACGGCCGAGTCGGTCAGCGAAGCGACGGTGTCGAGAAAGAGCGGCACGTCGATCGGCTTCTCGATGTACGCCTCGGGCATCGGCACGCGTTCGTCGGGGATGATCTTGCGAAAGCTCCGATCGCGAAAGTCGTTCGTCCGGCTGAAGGCGCTCACGAAGACGATCGGAGTCCGCCCCAACTCGGGGTCCAGCTTCAACTCCTGATATACCGTAATGCCCGAGAGCTTGGGCATCATGATATCCAAGGTAACCAGGTCGGGCCTCTCGGAGCGAGCCATATCGAATGCCTCCTCCGCCTGCGTCGTCGAGCACACCGCGTAGCCTTCGTCCTCGAGGACGGCCGTCAGGTAGGCGACGATCGAAGGCTCGTCGTCGATCACGAGGATCTTCTTGTGGTCGGAAGGGGGCATGGGTGGTCCGTCTCCTTCCCGGTCGGGGCCGATCGGCACGGGCCCCGCCGCTTCGCCAGGCGGACGCCGCGCCCGCCCCGCAGGGCCGCTTGACATGCCCTGGCCGATTCATAATACTCCAAGGTACCCGTCTTGGGGTCTTCACTATACACTACTAGAGCGAGCCCCAACTCGGCAAGGGTTTCTCGGCGGAAAGGCATTCCCACGCCGAAATCGCAGGGAATCTGCAAGTGAGGTTGCTTCATGGCCGTCTACCTGATCGCGTACGTTTGCATCGCCGTCTTCGTCGGTGCCGTGCTCTACCGCGGCTATCGCGCGCTGAGCATGCCCATCCACCTGCGGTGGGAGATCTACCCCGTCGCCCATGAGAAGGGCCGCGCCCACTACGGCGGATCGTATTTCGAGGAGCTGGACTGGTGGACCAAGCCGCGACCCAAGAGCCGCATCGGCGAGATCGTCGGTATGGGCGAGGAGATCCTGCTGCTCAAGGGCGTCTGGGAGAACAACAGGCCGCTGTGGTATCGATCGTGGCCGTTTCATCTCGGGCTCTATGTGCTCGTGGGCTTCCTCGCGCTGCTCGTGCTTGGCGCGATCC
>CAZKCX010000276.1:0-620 GCA_964550865.1 uncultured Planctomycetales bacterium | reverse complement strand
GGCGGATTCGGTGCATTCATTGCCGGCGCGACGGTGGTCGTCGGCTGGGTGGGCTTTTTGTTGGCGGGGCTCGGCGCGTTGGCGTTGTTGGTCTGGCGGCTGACCGAGGAGGACGTTCGCGACTATACGAAGGTCTCGCACATCTTCAACCTGGCGTTCTTCGTCGTCGTGATCGGGCTGGCGCTGGCGGCCGTCTCGTCGGAGGCCCGTGCGTTCGCCGACCTCCGCGCGTTCGTGGTCGGGCTGATCACGTTCAACCTCAAGCGCGGGCCGAGCGGCCTCCTCGCCGCGACGATCGTCTTGGGCTGTCTGCTCATCGCCTACATCCCGCTGACGCACATGGCGCACTTCTTCCTGAAGTACTGCACGTGGCACCAGATCCGCTGGAACGACGAGCCGAACCTCCGCGGCAGCCACATCGAGAAGAAGATCCAGCAGCAGCTCGTCAAACCGGTGAGCTGGTCGGCCCCGCACATCGGCGCCGACGGCAAACGCACCTGGGCCGACATCGCGACCAGCCCCGTGTCGGAAGAGAATAAGGAAGAGGAAGAGAAGACGTAACGGGCTGGCCGCTCCGAACGCGCCCCATCCATTGCCCCCAATTGCGACTGCATCCAACG
>CAZKCX010000275.1:0-8539 GCA_964550865.1 uncultured Planctomycetales bacterium | reverse complement strand
AGAAGGCACGCGAGTGAGACGTCCAAGAGCTCCGCGCTGAAGAACACGAACGTCCAGAAGACGGCCGCCAGCAGGCCGGCGATCAACCCGACCAGATCGCCGAACAATCGACGACCGATCGCGAACACAACGACCGGCGCAAGGCTCACAATGAAGACCTGCACGTATCGCGCGTGCAGTGATTCCACGTCGATCAGCTTGTAGAGCATCCCGAGGGCATACGCGTAGAAAGGGGCCTTCACCGGTGCGTTCGGCGGCAGGTCCCCCCGGGCGACGGCGGCCGCCACTTCGTGCTGCGACCGCTCATCGAGGATGAGGAATTGATACAGCGGGTGGTCATCCGCCTGCACGAGGAAGGCGAGCCGCAGGAGCACGGCGAGGACGTAGACCGCCAGCGCGCCCAGCCAGACTCGGCGGAGCCGCCAAACGGGCAACGCCGGGTCCTGGACGATCGGGATCTGCTCCTCAACGGCTTGCATGTTCGGTCGCCGGCCCTTCTCCGGACTGTCCCTCCGACGGATCCTCCCCTAGGATAGGGTCGAGCCGGGTCGATCGGCAATCCTCTCGGCTTTCGCCGTGGCTACTGAGCAGGCGAGGACCGAAGACGCAAACACGACCTGCCGATGGAATCCCAGGGCGTGGGCCGATCGCGCGCTCCCGATAGAGGCCGGCCTTCGGAAAGCGCGGCCTTCGTGCACCATGCGATCCCTGGCCAATGGCTGAGAACGTGAAAGACCTGTCCATCGTCATACCGTGCTACCAGGAGGCCGGACGGATCGTCGATTCCCTCCATACGATCTGCGCCGAGCTGGATACCCTCCCGAAAGCCGACGCGGAAGTCCTCGTCGTGGATGACGGCAGCTCGGACGGAACCGCCGACGCGGCCGACGGCGTTGATCCGCGCGTCCGGGTCATCCGCCTGCCGGAGAACCAGGGGAAGGGCGCGGCCGTGCGAACCGGGATGCTCGCCGCTCAGGGCCGCCTTCGACTGATGACCGACGCGGACTTGGCCACGCCGATCCAAGAGATGCATCGGTTGCTTGCGGCCATGGACCGGGGGGCGGACATCGCAATCGGCCGACGCACCGGTCCGTACTCCCGCGTGTCCGAGCCCCAGCCCTGGTACCGCCAGACCATGGGCAGGATATTCAATCTCATCGCGCAGCTGCTGTTTAACGTGCGCTACCAGGACACCCAGTGCGGGTTCAAGCTGTTCACGGCCGACGCGGCCGAAGCCATCTTCCGAAGAACGCGCACCGATCGCTTCGCCTTTGACTTCGAATGCATCCTGCTGGCCCGCCGACTCGGCCTAAAGGTCGTCCAGTGCTATGTCCTTTGGCGTCACGTGGAGGGAAGCCGCGTCCGACTCTTCGCCGACAGCGCGTCCATGTTCTGGTCGCTGCTGAAGCTCCGATGGCGTACGCCCTGACCCGCCGGGCGCCAAAAAAAAAAGCCCCCCGAAATCGACGGGGGGCAGATCACTTTCGAGTAGCACGGACGGCGAAACCGAGGCCTTCCGACCGCGCTTATCGGGCGATCCTTCGACGCGTCACGCCGAACAGACCCCCGATCCCAAGCAAGGCCACGGTCACCGGCTCGGGCACCACGTCTGCCACCACGCCGTTCAGATCCACGTGCGGCGTCTGCACGAACGCCCCCGCTTCGATCTCGTATCCCAGCGTGACGTTGTAGTACGGGACCATCGGAATCCCCGTGTACGTGCTGAAGGAAACGTCACCGTCCTCGTCGATCGCCGGGATGCTCCAATCCGGCAGGGCCGCGTCCACGTTGACGCCCAGGTCCTCGCCGTCCAGGTCCTCGAGGCTCATCGTCCCCGTCAGAGTCTGATCCAAGCTGAAGTCCTGGCTCAGGCTGTACGGGCCGCCCAGATCGAACGGCAGGAACATGATGCTCAGCGACGGCGTCAGCGAACCCGTTACCGTCCCGTTGACCTCGCCGCTCGGATCGATGTCGTAGCTGACCAAGGGCGACGACGTCCCGGCGACCTGCGAGCCGTTCGGGGCATCCATCATGGTCCACGTGAGCGAATCGATCGACGCCATCGCGTCGAGGGAAAACGAGAACGGCACGACGCCGAAGAGCGTGGTGCTGTACTCGAATGTCGGCATGGACACCGACCAGTCGGCCGTACCCTTGAGATCGATATCGAGGCTGTTCAGCCGGCCGCTCTCCAGCGAAGGGGCATCGAAGCTGATGTTGGCCGTACCGCCCGGGTTGGACACCTGCGTGGCGTAATCCCAGTTCAGGTCGATGGGCGTCCACTCCCAGGTGTCCGTCTCGGCCAGCACGAAATCCCCACCGAGGAAGCTGCCCTCCCAATCGTACCGCTCATATTCCGCAAACAGCCGGACGCCGGCGTCGATCCCCAGATTGATGCCGGCATACGAGCTCGCCGGGTCGAAGACCACATCCGTTGTCACCGGCGCTGCACTCACCACTGAGGTCAACATCAGAACTCCAGAAACAGTAACAGCCCAAACGCTTCTCATTCTCTATCCCTCCCCGTGATTCAACTCATAGACCTACTCAGATTCCGCTAGCACCCTCCTTGGAGACGCGATAGTCCTTAACGGTACATTAAAGGCACGATTCGAAAGACCTCATCGGACCCCGGCGGTTGGCGCTGATAATCCGGCAAATGGAAGCTCTGTGAAAAAGGGCAACACCAGACAATGGCGTTGAGTCTTGTCCCCCCGGGCGAGTCTGCTTCGTTCTCGATCCCTTCAGCCGCCCCGAAGACCGGCGATCCGACAATCGCTCGATTTGAGACGGTCCAATGCGTTGCGCAGGTTTGACTTCCCCCCAGAATTCACTGGATGTGACAGATTATCCACAGCTAGTGTGGATAAGTCAACAGTCTCTTCTCTATTTTAACAGAAAGCGCACATTTTGCGTTCGTACTTCAATTTGCGTACGCTGCGCCGGAGCGGCGGAGGCCTCCCGTTGAGCGGAAAGCATGATCAGGCGAAGACGTTATCCACAGTCCTCGACGAAGATCACAGGGCAAGGAAATCACCGGCCGGGCTCGCGGGACTCGCGATTCCCGGTGCTCCAAGGATGGGTGGTCGGCTGGGTGGCGGTCAGCTTCTCGATGGCGTCGCGCATGGCCTTGGCGTCGAAAACCACAGTCCGGACGTATGGAAGGTCGTCGAGCGACTGGCCGATCTTGCCCTGCTGACGCTTGTGAAGGGTGGCTCGCGCCACCTCGCCTCCGAGCTCGAGAAAAAACATCTGCGCGATGTTGCCGATGATCTCCCGGTCGTCGAGCAGCGTAAAGCGATAGGTCGTCATGCGATTCGGGTACTGCTTCCCCGTGTAGATCTTGACGTCCATTCCCCCCTCTTTCCAGCGCCAGTCGTCTTCCATGCGCTCCCACTCCACGACGGCGTCGATGCGCTTAACCACGTCGAGCGGGATATCGCGAAACTGCTTACTGGCGAGTTCGTAGATACGCCACGCCTTGCCCGAGGGAGTCCAGATGTGACCCGGAAGCATTCGCCCGTTACTGTATTCCACGACCCCAGCAAGGGCATACGGTGGCCGATGCTTGCCGCGTCCGAACGGGGCGGGCCGGCGGCCGGAGGGACGAGAGACAGGGGCGGATGTCGGGGCGGGCTTGGCATCCTGGCGAAGGAGCTCGAGCGGTGTCTTGGCCCGCTCACGGCGATACCGCTCCGGCGGCGCGGCCGTCGCGCGCGGACCGAACAGAACGACCGCCGTCAGGAACCACCATGCGCGTGACGTCAAGATCGACTGGCTCCTTCCCACGCAGAACCGACCGGTCCGGGACGCAGCCCCCGATGCCATAGGAGCCCGGACGTCTATCGCCTACCGACCAGGCCGCTCGCGCGGGAAACGATGCCGCGGAGGGAGGAGGCCAGCGCATCCGGGTTCGGCGCGAACTGCATGGCGATGTCTCGGGTAACGAACTCTTCGTTCACCAATTCCGTCAGCGAATGCGTGAAGGTCCGCATGCCTTCCTCGGCACACGCGCCGATCAGGTCGCCGAGGTCGTCGTCCTCGCCCTTTCGAACCTTCTCGCGAACGGTCGGATTCACCAGCAGGACCTCGGTGGCCGGCACGCGTGAGATCTTCTCATCAATGGCCGGCAGCAGTCGCTGTGCGAAGATACCCTTGAGGCTGTTCGACAACGACGAACGGATGAACTCGTGCTGGTTCTTCGGGAAGAACTCCAGGATTCGGCTGAGCACCTGCGGCGCATCCGCGCAGTGGATGGTCCCGAAGACCAGGTGGCCCGTCTCGGCCGCTTGAATGCCTGCGAGCATCGTCTGGGCGTCGCGCAGCTCGCCGACGAAGATGACATCCGGGTCCTGCCGGACGACCTGCTTCAGCGCCCGCGGAAAGTCGGTCACGTCGATGCCGATCTCGCGCTGCGAGATGATCGCCTTGTCCGGGTGGAAGGCATACTCAATCGGGTCCTCGATCGTGATGATGTGGCAGGGGCGGTGCTGGTTCACCAGGTTGACCATGGCGGCGAGCGTCGAGCTCTTCCCGCTGCCCGTGACGCCCGCGACCAGGATGAGCCCCTCGTGCGTACGCGTTGTACACTGTTCGTAGATCGGAGGGAGGTGGAGTTCGTCGAAATCCGGGATGTGACTCTGCACCCGGCGAAATGCCACGTGCGTCTCGCCCATCGCTCGGAAGACGTTGACACGGAAGCGATCCGACCCGGGACCCCGGTAGCTGAAGTCGATCCCCCCCTTCTCGATGAAGACATCCATACGCCCTTCCGGGATGATGGGAAAGACAAGTTTTTCCATCTCGTCCGTGTCGGTGATCGGATCGACATCGGGCTTTCGCAAGGAACCGGCCACTCGGAAGTACGGCGGATAGCCGACCTTGAGGTGCAAATCGCTCGCTCCGTACTTCTCCATCGCCACAAGCAGCTTATCCAGAGACTCAATCTTCGCCATCTTGCTTCGAACTCCTCGGCAGGTTTGTCAGGGTTGATCCGAGCTCCGTCAGGCAGCGTGGTACCCCCCGCTTGTATGTAGTATACGGTCGCCTCGAAAAGCGCACAATGGGCCCGCAGGGAGAACTCGGGTGCATCAAAGGGATCGTTGCAGGGATCCCGTGTAGGGCGCGGACTGCCCGAGCCTTAAGATTCATCTCGCGCGGTCCATCTCCGCGCAGCATGAATGCTGCGGCTCGGGCAAGGGATACGCAGCATGTGCACGGGGGTGCTCGTGCAACCGAAATCGAGATGCACCCGGAGAACTCCCGCCGAGCCGTGGTGTTCGGCAAACCCCGAATTCCCCCGCGGCGCTCGCCGAGCACAACACCGCAGCCCGTCCTGACGACAGGAGGTCGGATACCTGGTGGATCCCCCGGTTCCCTCTTTTTGCCGACACACACGAACGCGTTTGGGGTATGATAGCTTGTGGTTGATCATGTCCTTGCGGGAGACGGAGGGAACGACCCATGCGGATGCACCGAATCATCACTCCCGGGTGCCTGGTGGTCCTTGCCCTGGGGGCTTCGCTCGAGGCCAACACCCTGAACCGGAACGCCGATCCGGTCGTCCTCACCGGCGCGGAGCTGGGAAGCTTGGCGGGCCTGAGCATCGATCGGATCGTCGCGTTTTGATACGACGGGACGTGGCAGCAGATCCCGGTCCAGATCGACGAACGGAAGACCGTCGATTCCGGCGACGTCTACAACCTCCCCGGGTACGCAGGCTTTGTGATGCTTGCCTATGCCGACCCGAACACCTACTGCGGCGCCGACCCGGACCCGACGTTTGACGCCGACGACGAGCTGGTCTTTATGGCCGACGACGCGGGAGACGAGGCCGAGGACGGCGCGAGCCTCCCGTCGGGCGTGCTGGCCACGAGCGGGGTCGCGGTGCACATCGATGACACCCTCGACGGCGGAGCGGGATACGTCTACCTGTTCGAGAGCGACGGCTCGCTCAGCCCCGATGCGGGTCAGGACTACGTAACGTATACCTTCCACTTCCTCGATGGCGAGTACATCCCCGACTACAGCCCAGCCGCTTCGGGCATGACGTGGTACGACAACGTGAACACGGGCGGGCTGACGATCGACGGCTCGCCGGATTCCTACACGGTGGGAACGCCGGCGTGGAACCTCGTCACCGGACCGCAGGGTTCCCTCGCGATGGCGATGAGGGTCGAGACCGATCTGGCGCTCTCCGGCCTGATCAACCATTATTCGGACGACACAACGCCCTCAAGCCAGCAATGCACGGGCGACGCCTACGAATATGGATTGAGCGGGATGTGGATCGCCCAGTTCATCCTCAACACGGATCCCTTCATGGGCGCCTATTACATCCTCGTCGGACACCGCACGGTCTACTTCGAAGCCCCGGGCCAGACCGTGGCGACCGCCGTGCAGCGGTACGACCAGGCAACAACACCCCTCACGACGACGACGTCCGCCTATCAGCCGACGCACGCGATCGCGCTGACCATTCGTCGAGGTGAGAAGGGGACGATCCAGCTCGATCCGCCCCCGGCCGATCCGAACCTCCCCATCTATCCGCACGGAACACCCGTGACCCTGACGGCCACTCCCTTCCCGAACGAGGCGTTCGCCGAGTGGATCGTCTTCGACCCGAACCATCCCGGCGATGCCAACCACGCGGTTCGCGATGCGAACACCACACTGCAGCTGCTGATGAACCAGAATCATATCGTGGAGGCGAAATTCAAGTGTGGCAGCAGCGCGGCCTTACTGACACCGCTGCTGGCGCTGTGCCTCGGGATCACGGCGAATCGTCGGAAGCGTTCATAAGACTCGTGCCGGAATCCGCGATGGTCCCACGTCTTCCCCATGCATGGGAGGAATCGCTTTCGTCGCACCCGCCGAAGCGGTAAGATCCGAACCGGTAGCGTCGCGTAGGACGTCGAGCCGTTTCGGAGGGACCTTCAGGCCGCTCGAAACCCCGATGCTCGATCCCTACAAGCAACGACTCCATGGGATTCCGGAGACGACCCAGGCCGCCGCAGCGCGGCAATTCACCACAACAGACAGATGGGGTGTAGCCATGACCCAACGGCTGAACGACTGGAGCAAGAACGCATTCAGACTCCGTACGTGCCTCGCCCTCCTGGCGAGTGTGGCCGTCGCGACCGCCGCAGTCCAAACGGCAAGAGCCGCGAAGCAAGATCGGCCCAACATCCTGATCATCGTCTCGGACGACCAGGGCTACCACGACCTTGGCTGCTTCGGGGCCGAAGACGTCAAGACGCCCCACCTTGATCGCCTGGCGTCCGAAGGCGTCCGCCTGACGAGCTTCTACGTCACGTGGCCGGCCTGCACACCCTCCCGGGGAAGCCTCTTGACCGGTCGATACCCGCAGCGAAACGGCACATACGACATGTTCCGCAACGACCTGGTCGACTTCGACGTCCGCTACACGCCCGAGCGGTACGCCGTCTCGCCCGAGCGGATCTTGGGCATGGACGTCCGTGAGGTCCTCATCCCGCGGGTGCTGGGCCGCGTGGGATACTACAGCGGGATCTTCGGCAAGTGGGACCTCGGCATGCTCCGGCGGTTCCTGCCGCTCCAGCGCGGCTTCGACGAGTTCTACGGCTTCGTCAACACGGGGATCGACTACTGGACGCACGAGCGCTATGGCATCCCCTCGATGTACCGCAACAACACGCTTACGACGGAGGACAAGGGGACCTATGCGACGTACCTCTTCCAGCGGGAGGCCGTCCGCTTCCTGAAGGAAAACAAGGAGCGACCGTTCTTCCTGTATGTGCCCTTCAACGCCCCCCACGGGGCGTCGAACCTCGACCGACCCCGGCCGGGCGTGCAGGCGCCGAAGAAGTACATCGAAATGTACCCCGACCACGATCCGAAGAAGCGTCGCACGCCGTACATGGCGGCCGTCACGTGCATGGACGACGCCATCGGCGAGATGCTCGACCTGCTCGACAAGCAGGGCCTGACCGAGAACACACTCGTGATCTTCTTCTCCGACAACGGCGGCGGCACGGGTTCGAACAACCAACCCCTCCGAGGGCGCAAGGCGCAGATGTTCGAGGGCGGCATCCGCGTGCCGTGCATCGTCCGCTGGCCCAAGAAGCTCCCCGCCGGCAAGACGTGCGATGAGTTCCTCACCTCACTCGAGATCTTCCCGATGGTCCTCAACGCCGTCGGCGCCAAGCCGCCCGACGACGTCATCCTCGACGGCTTCGACATGCTGCCCGTCCTGCAGGGCAAGGTGAAATCGCGGCGGACCGAGATGTTCTGGGAGCGTCGGGGCGACCGCGCCGCCCGCGTCGGCCACTACAAGTGGGTCGACTCGAAGAGGGGCAAGGGCGTGTTCGACCTGTCGAAGGACATCGGCGAGAAGCACGACCTGCGCGAGACCAAGCCCGAGATCCTCTCGATGCTCAAGGCCCGCTTCGCCGCCTGGAAGAACGAGATGGACCAGGCCGAGCCCCGCAGGCCCTTCCAGGACTTCTAACACTACAGCGCAAGGTAGTGGCTTTGCGGCATGGGCAGCCTCTCTGGCGCT
>CAZKCX010000274.1:0-8547 GCA_964550865.1 uncultured Planctomycetales bacterium | reverse complement strand
ATCAGCGTGCTCTTGCCGGCTCCGTTCTCGCCGACGAGGGCGTGCACCTCGCCGCGGCGGAGCTCGAAGTCCACCGCATGCAGGACCTCGACGCCGCCGAACGACTTGCGGACGCCCTCCATCCGCAGCAGGGCGCGACGCGTGGCGTCATTGGAGTCGGTGATGGTCGTCACGAATCGGCCCCTGAGCCGGCCTGGTTCTGAATGCCGGCGCGAATGGGACAGCGAATCCACCTACAGGTGTGCTTGGCCGGGCGGCGAAGCTTGGTGACCCACTTCCTCAATGGGTGGCCCACGGCTCTAGTCCGTAAGGGACACGAATCGCAGGATGCATTCGGGTTCCCCACCGCGGAAGCGATGGGCCACCCATGTAGAATCTCTTCCGACGCACTGTTCGACCCTTCGCGAAAGCAGCTTAGGTCACATCCGCGGCCCGGGGATAGCTGCCGAGGACGTGCAGACCGAGACAATGGTGCCGCGCCCGCTCGATGGCGTAGCTGACCTGCGGATCCTGGATGTGCCCTTCCGCTTCGGCGAAGAAGAAGTACTCCCAGTTGCGCTGTCTACTCGGCCGCGACTCGATGAACGTCAGGTTCGTCTGGCAGTCCTTCAGCGCCAGCAGGACGTCCGCCAGCGCGCCGGGCTTGTGGCTCGTGGTGAACGTCAGGGCCGTCTTGTCGTTGCCGGTCGGTCCGGTCTCGCCGCGGCCGATAACGAAGAACCGTGTGACGTTGTTCGGGTTGTCTTCTACGTTGTCGTAGATGATCTTCAATTCGTAGAGCTCGGCGGCCAGTGTGCTGCCGATGGCGGCCGTGTTCGGCTCTTCGGCGGCGAGCTCGGCGGCCTTGCTGGTGCTGGCGGCGGGAATGCACTTGAGCCCGAGCCCCGTCTCCGCGAGCCAACGCTGACACTGCGCGAAGACCTCCGGCTTGGAATAGACCTTTTCGATCTGCTCCGGCAGGCACTTGGCCAGCAGGTTGTGGTGAATGGCCTTATTGATCTCGGCGTTGATGCGGACCTGAGACTCGACGAAGGCGTCGATCGTGTCCGTCACGCCGCCGCCGGTCGAGT
Source organism: uncultured Planctomycetales bacterium (assembly GCA_964550865.1). GTDB lineage: Bacteria > Planctomycetota > Phycisphaerae > UBA1845 > JAFGLZ01 > JAFGLZ01. The sequence continues at coordinate 7,477 of CAZKCX010000274.1, read as the reverse complement.
TCTCGATCGGGACGACGCCGAAGTCCGCATGCTCGCGCCCGACCTCCTCGAAGACCCCGCGGATATTGCTGACCGGTTGATACTCCACGGACGCGCCGAACTTGCCCGTCGCGGCCAGATGCGAGTTGCTCCCTTGGGGACCCAGATACGCGATGCGGAGTGGCTTCTCCAACGAGAACGACGCGCTCATCAACTCCCGCCAGATCGCCACCAGCGCCTTGTCGGGGATCTTGCCCCGGCTGGCCTTGCGGATGCGCGAGAGGACCTCCTGCTCCCGGTCGGGCGCGTAGATCGGGCTGCCGTCCTTGCTCTTGAGCTTGCCGACCTCGATGACGATTTCGGCGCGGCGATTCAGCAACTCGACGATGTCCTTGTCGAGCCGATCGATTTCCTTCCTGAGATCGTCCAGTGTCATGCGTGCCCCTACGTCTCAGACGCCCTCTATCCATCCACCGGAGCGACCGAGAATCGACCCCGATTCTATAGCAGTGGCGGGACACGAGATCAAGCGACCCGGGGAAGGTTTGGCGACGCGAATCCGCGGTGCCGGTTCGGGGTTGTGAGCCCTCTTGGCGGATGGATACAATGCCTCGTTCCTGCGAGGCAGATCGGTGTGCCTTCACAGAGATCAGGGAGGTCCTATGATCCGCGCGGTGATATTCGATCTGGGCGACACCCTGCTCAATTTCGGGCCGGTCGACCACTTCGCGGCCTTCCGGGAGGGAGCGAAGCTCGCGCACGCCCACCTGCGGGAGCGCGGCGAACCCGTCGACGACTTCGAGACCTACCACCGTCGGCAGCTTCGGGCCATCCGCTGGGCGTACTTTGCCTCGCGCTTCGGCCGCAGGGACTGCCACGCCATCGAGGTCATGGCCCGCATCAACGCAAAGATGGGTCTTCCCACCGGCCAGGAAGACATGAAGACGCTGGCCGGGCTCTTCTACGAACCCGTACGGCAACAGGGCGTACCCGAGCCCAACGTCCACGAGCTGCTTCGGTGGCTGCAGGATCGGCCGTGCAAATTGGCCATCATCAGCAACACGATCGTCCCGGGCGTCATCCTCGACGAGCACCTGGGTCGGGAAGACTTGCTCTCCTTCTTCCCGGACCGCTTCTACTCGTGCGACGTCGGCTGCCGCAAGCCGCAACGGCGGATCTTCCATATGGCGCTGAGCCGGCTAGGTGTCCCCGCCGCCGAGGCAATATACGTCGGCGATACGTTGAAGGTCGACGTGAAGGGCTCGAACCGCGTGGGGATGATCTCGGTGCTCAAGGCGCCGAACGGCCAAGCGCCGGGCGGATGGACGCAACCGGACTACACCATCGGCGCATTGACCGAGCTGCGCGATATCATCGAACAGATCGACGCGGATCGCGCCTGATCCGGGCTTTGCGCCGTCTCATCGGCTACTTACGGTCCGACCCAGGCCGCTACTTGTCGTCTCTGGTCTTCAAGAAGATCTCCACCGCCCGACCTAGCAGGACGGGATGATCCGTCTGGATGATGTCCACGCCCGTCTCCATCATCTTCGTGTATGCCCGCATGGGCAGGGCGTGGTGCGGCGTGCACGTGAAGGCCTTGATGCCGTGCTTATGGATCAGCGCGACGCGCTCGGGCGTGCATCGACCCCAACTGATCTCCAGCGCCTCCGGCTGGATCGTCTCGAGGATCGAATCGAGGTACTTGTCCTTGCGGAACCACGTCTTGCAGGGGATCTCCGGCGCATATTCCGCCAACTGTTTGAGATACGGAGGCGTATCCAACACGATCACCTGCTTGGCCATGCCGCATGCGCGGATCTCGTCGGCGAGCTGTTTGGGGTCGGCCTGCTTGACGTCGACCTTGACGCGGATCCTGTCCTTGCAGAGCTCCAGGACCTCGCGGAACGTCGGGATTCGCTCCAGCGTGTAGCGCGGCGCGAACCAACGGCCGGCGCTGAGCTTCCGCAATTCCTCCAACGTGTGGGCCTGCACCGCACCGGTTCCGTCCGTCGTTCGGTCGAGCGTCGGATCATGGATGACCACGAGCTTGCCGTCGGACGACGTGCGAACGTCGATCTCGGTCATGTCCATGCCCAGCTCGATCGACTTCTTGAATGCCGCCAGCGTGTTCTCCGGGGCGAGCTGTTTGGCCCCGCGATGGTCGCCCAGGATGGGCCGGTCTTTCCGTTTGTATGCGCCCTGCTTGTAAAACGCCGCGAGGAGCGCGTCCGGCCGATCAGACTGGATCCAATTCGCCCCGCGATCGATGATCTTCCGCCACCCGGCGGGGTTATCCAGCAGCACGCCTAGGGCGTCGGTCTGAATGCACACGCCCTCGGACCGGCAGCGCGCGACGAGATCCGGCGAAAGCAGGTCGTGATCGACCTCCAGCGCGGTCGGGGCAGAAGGCCGGAACCAGGCGTCCAGCGGAAGGTTCTTCACGTAGTTCGGCATGGTTCGCACCCGACCCTGGCTCAGGCGGTGAATGGTGTCGGCGTCCTTCTTGGAATCGAAGACGACGGCCTGGTCCTCCATCTCGGCGTCGAGGACCTCCTTGACCAGCCGCTCCAGATTCACGCCCTTGCAGTCGAGGTAAAGGTTGATCTTGCCCTTGGCCCAGGCGAGCACTTGAGGCAGCGTCGGTACGCGTTGACCGGCGAACCGCGGGGCAAACCAGCTCCCCGCGTCCAAGTCGCGGATCTGCTCGAGCGTGTGATCCGTGATTTTGCCCTTGCCGTCGGTGGTTCGCTCGAGCGCGCTGTCGTGGAGGATCACGTGGTGGCCGTCCCTCGTCAGACGGACGTCGATCTCGACCCATTCACACCCGATCTCGACGGCCAGCTCGAGGGCCGGTCGCGTGTTCTCCGGAGCGGCAAAGGCCACGCCGCGATGCGCGATGACCTGCACGTCCCTCGGCGGCTTGTAGGGCTGATGGAGCTCGGAGGCCTCGACGACGCTCGCGCAGGACGCGGAGACAACGACCATGACCCCGAAAAGCAACCTGCTTCCACCCTCACGACGATTTCGTTGGCGCATGAGAGGCCTCCACCTCCTAGTCCGAGAGCATCGACTCCTCTTCCCACACATGAATTCCACATCGCCACAATTCCGCCATGAACCCCTCGAAGGGCACGTGGACGATCGGCGAAAGGAGTCCGCGCGCTCGGATCTCGCCCCGTCCGATCATCCGCGCGGCGATGCCTGCCGAGAAGCCGACCGTCCTGCTCATGGCCGTCAGGTCCGTGGCCAGATCCTTCGTATCGACGACGTCGAAGACGACGCGTCGGCGCCGCCCCGCTCGCATGCCGTCCGCCTGCACGCGTATCACGACGACGTCCTTCTGCTGTGGTTCGTATTGCAGTCTCAGCTCGAGATGGCGGTTCATGAACTCCCGCGGCGTGACGCCTCCGGGAAGACCGGGCACCGGCTCGGTCTCCAGAAACCCGAGATCGACGAACGCCTTCCAGATCGCTCGGTGTCCGGGCCAGCGCAGGGCGTATCGTCCGGCGGTCTTGACCGTATCGCCGATCCCGAGCCGCTCGACATAGACGGCCGCATCGCCGTTGGGAAACGCCTCCATCCGGCCGAGACCGTCGACCTCGATCTCGCGGGCAAACGCCTCGTCGAAGAGCCGATCACGTTCGATCTCGACGATGTCTCCATTGTGCATCTGCCGCGCGGGTCGGTGGTAGCTGTGCAGCACGCCCTCCCACGTCCACGTGATCTTGTAGCGAAGGGGGTTGTCGTCCGCGGCCGACGGCTCGGGTACGCCCCCGCCGTAGCTCAGGAACGTCTCGACGGTGTCGAGGCGGCGGACGGCTTCGGCCGCCAGGACGAGATCGATGCCCGGGTCCATGCCCATCTCGGGCAGCAGTGCGACGCCGGCCTGTCGCGCGGCCTCATCGAGGTCGCGGACGTCGCGATCGTAGTTCGTGTTGACCAGGTGCACGCCCGCTTCGATGGCGGCCTGTGCGACGGCGCGCCCGAACTGTCGCGGCAGCAGGTCGACGATGACGTCGTACTCCGCGGCGAATGTCCTACGCAGGGATCGGTCGTTTGTCGCATCCAACGCCACGGCATCGACCTTGCCCTCCGCATCGGCCGCCAGGGCACTTCGGACGATCTCGATATCGCGATCGGCGCACGCGAGGCGCTCGACCTCCTCGGCGCCTCGCAGGTGATGGATGGCCGCTCGCCCTTGCTTGCCGCATCCCAAGACCAGCACGTTCATACGCGGACTCCCTCTCCGGCGAACACCCAGGCCGTTGAGGTAAGCAGGATATCCCCGGCAATGCAAGCGGGGGCGCGGCGTCGGTTCGTTTCCGAGTTATCGCTGTCGGGGCGCTTAGCCCTTTAGCCCGGTGGTGGCGACACCCTCAGCGAAGAAACCCAACTGGAAAGGAAACACTTTCCCCACTCTGAACATTATTGTATGATGTGGCTATCAGTCACGAAGATGATGCCGAGAAGCGTTGTCTGAGCAAGCTGTTGCCACCGTTGAACGAAACGCCTGGGCAAGAGCTGAAGACGGGTCGCGCAGAACTCGTTTGGCTACTCAGTTAGGCGTTTCCATCGCGCGTGGAGCTCCGGATGGCAAGAGGGCCGAAGGCGACGACAAGCCAGCAGGATGATACGACAGATCTCAGGCGTGTTGCCCTTTCATCTCTGCCCGAGAAGCTTCCTCACTTCTCGCCGGAAGTCCTGGAGTCCCATGCGCAGGCGGCCGGGGTAGTGCTCGAAGACCGAGGGAACGCGTCAGGTGCTGTCCTGACCGTTGAAGGCGATTTCGAGGGAACCTTCACGCTGTCGTATCGGAAGCCTACCAAGGCGGCGAAGCGCGCCTGGATGGACTTCGAAGAAGCTGTAGAGAAAGGGGCCTGCGCGATAGCTTTCCTTGTTGTGCTCGAAGTCACCGAATACACCGTGATCGAACGCTCCGCCAAGGGAACAGGAATCGATTATTGGCTTGGGTGTCAGGATGACATACTATTAGAGAAGGCAGCAAGGCTTGAGGTGTCCGGAATTCGGAGTGGCGAGGAAGCTCGCGTGAAGGCTCGTGTGAAAGAGAAGCGCAGGCAAACCAACCAGTCCGAAGGCCGGCTGCCCGCCTATGCTAGCGTCACTGAGTTTGGCACCCCCCGCTCAGTTCTGGTGCAGGCATGACAACCATCCGTGAAATACATAACGAGGCGATGAACGCGACGGAGGAGTCGGAACTCGCTGCTCGGAGAGGTCATCACCGCAAAGCGAGGACCCTCTTGAAGAAAGCCTTCTCGCGGGAGCGAGACGCTACCCATCGAGCGCTGAAGAAGGATGTGGGGGAGCCGACGAGATCTGTACTGTTACGAAGTGCAGCGACACTGGCATTGAGGTGCGGCGAGTATCGTGAGGCTGAGAAGCTTGTGGCTTGCGCGCTCAGCGGTGAACCCCCTGCGGAAATCGCAGAGGAGCTTCGCGACGTACTGGAAAACGTCTCCTTCGCCAGGCATCTAGACCTTCACGGCCAGAAGCTGGAACCGGACGAGCTCCAAATGTCAATCTCCGGGGAAGGCATCGCACACGGAGTGGCTCCGAGCGAGGAGTTCGTAGGGCGAATCGATACCGTGAAGAAGCTCGTAATCCGTACGGGTGAGCAGAAGGAGGGCAAACCGTATCGTGATCGGTCAGGTCCTCCTGGAGAAATCGGGCAGGACTACCGTGTGTTCATCTCAGTTCCCCGCGCCGCCAGTTTTGCCGTAACGCTGAAGCTTGGTCGCTCTCAGGAACGGGAACTCTTTCCCGACGCAGCTCGGAAACTGATCGACGAATTGCTGACTCGCCTTGAGTTGTTCGACAAGGGAGACCATGGGGAGTTGAGGAAACTGATCCCCGACGCCCCCTACTTCACCAACTTCTTCTCCTTGGCCAAGAAGCTGGCCCCGTCCGGTGAGGCAGTCAGTCAAGTTGGCTTCACAGCGATGCGGGAAGGCAAGGAGCGGCAGGTGGCCCTCCGGCGACCACGAAGCACGCTGCGATTGCCAAGCCCCAAGGGAGAATCAGCCGAACGCAGTGAGAGGTGCGAAGTGCGTGGGGCCCTCTTACATGCAAGCGCTCTCAAGCCCACCAAGAAAGAAATCAAGTTGCTTCAGCCGGACGGGAAGGAAGTGAGCGTCAGGGTGCGTGAAGGCATGGGCGATATTGTGGGGTCGTACTGGGAGTCTGAAGTCATCGTCGAGGGCATTCGCTTGTCCCGAAATGTGATTGAGCTAGAGGACATACGCTCGGCAAACGAACACTCCTTGGCCGAATAAGCCACAGTCCATGCTCACCTAGGCGACCTCCCTGCGTGTCAACCCCCTCACCCCTTCAATCCCGTCGTGGCGACGCCCTCGGTGAAGAACCGCTGGGCGAGGAAGAAGACGAGGATCATCGGGGCGACGACGACGGCCGCGGCCGCGAGGACCTGCGCTTCGCTTACCCCACCGTGTCGCGAGGCGAAGTATTGCAGCCCGAGCGAGATCGTGAAGTCCGACGGCTCGGTCAGGAAGATCAGCGGCGCGAGGAAGTCGTTCCACGTGTAGAACAGGTGGAACAGCGCGACCACCGCCAGCACGGGCTTGCTCAGCGGCAGGATGATCTGCGTGTAGATCTCCCACTCGTTGCAGCCGTCGATGCGGGCGGCCTCGGTGAGGTCGTCCGGGATGCGCCGGTAGAACTGTCGGAGCAGGAAGATGTTGAACCCGTTGGCGAACCACGCCGGCGCCCAGAGCGGCTTGAGCGTCCCGATCCAACCCAGCTCGCGGAACACGCCGTAGAGCGGCACCATCGTCACGGCGAACGGCAGCATCATCGTCGCGAGCGTGACGTAGAAGAACACCTCGCGCCCCGGCCATTGGATGCGGGCGAAGCCGTACGCCACCATCGAGCTGCTCAGCGTGATCCCCGCCACGCCCAGCACCGCGACCGTAAGCGTGTTGAGGAAGTAGCCGCTGAAGGGCCCGCGCCAAAACTGCTTCCAGATCGGCCACTCCTTCGCCTCGTCCTGAATCTCCTTGGACATGCCGTAGCGGAACGCGGTGCTGAAGTTCCGCCGCGCCTGCTCGACCCAACTCGATGCGTAGGTCTCGGCCCGTGCCTCGGGCGGCGGCTGTGTCGCGCGGAAGAAGCACACCAGCAGCGGGTACAGAAACGCGAACGCCACCGCGATCAGTACGACATGCCTGAGGACGTGAGACCTTCCGTTTGACATCACAACCACTCTTCGAACGAATCATCTCCGCGATAGATCGAACATGGAGCGAGCTTGAATACCTTCCGCAAGCGGTTCATTCGGAGCCGGCCTGGTTCCCGCGGCGTCGCTTTGGCGAAGCCGGGCTTGTCACGGCGGAGTCCTGTCTTCAACCCTGAGGCTCAGACCCGAAGGGAGCCTGCCCAGGGAAGGAGTCGGGTCCCCAGGCCGGTCCTCCTTCACGTTCGATACCGGCTCGTCCGAGCCGAGGACGGCCCGGCTCTGAAT
>CAZKCX010000273.1:0-8550 GCA_964550865.1 uncultured Planctomycetales bacterium | reverse complement strand
CACGGAGATCGGCGTGTTGGCCGGCACACGGAACAGGGCCGATCCGTCGTCGTCCACGGGCACCGTGCCGAGGACGCGCTTGATGTCCCACGGCCCGTCCATCCCGATGATGCCCAGCAGCCCGCCCATTCCGCGATAGCCGTAGACGTAGGTGAAGACGCGGAGCGACTTGACCGCGCCGGGCGGCACGCCGTCGAGCCCGTCACCGGCGTAGACGTCGGCCAGGTAGACGATCGCGTCCTTGCGCGACGGGTCGATCTTGTCCGGGATGACCGGCGGGCGCGGCCGCTTGCGGACCGGCGTCGGCTCGAAGAGCACATTGCCGGGCAGGTCCTTGATCAGAAGCATGTTGTCGAAGACGTCCACGAGGTAGATGCCCCAGCGCGACTTCGGCGTGGGCTTGGCCGAGACGAGGAAGTGCTTTTCGCTGAGCGGATACGGATGCAGGAACTTCGGCCACGAGCCGTCGACGAGCCGGTCGGCGACGACGGGCTCGACTTGCTTGCCGCGCTCGGGGATGCGATGGACCGCGCCGAGTGCCTCGCGCCGCCCCTTGGCGGGGTCGAAGATCACCATCTCGCCCATGCGTCGCACGCCGTGGTGACCCGTCACGATGCCGACGACCTTCGTCGGGTGGTTCGGGACCGGTCGGGCGTAGAACACGCCGTTCGGCCAGTACGAGTTCGTGCCGTAGAAGGCCATCTGATTCGTGCCGTCGGGGTTCATCTGGAAGAGGATGCGGGTGTTGCTGTGCGGCGTGTCGGTGTACTCCCAGCGGAGGTAGAGCACGCGGCCGTTGGGCAGCATGGTGGGGCACCAGTTGTGATCCTGGTCGAAGCAGAGCAGCCGCATGTCGGAGCCGTCCGGGTTCATGCGGCAGAGGTTCGCGACGTGGCTGCTGCCATAGACGCACGGCACGCCGTGCATCGGCGCGGTCGAGCTGAAGAGGATTCGTTCGTCGGGCAGATAGCACGCGTCGTAGTTGTCGATGTCGGGCTCCTCGCCGCGGGTGACCAGGCGCAGGCCCTTGCCGTCGATGCCGATCTCGTAGATCTGCCATAGGCCGCGATCGTCGTTCATGCTGAAGAGCATTCGCTCGGCATCGTAGTGCAGCTCGAGATCGCCGACGAAGACCGACTTCTTCGGCTTGTAGAGCGTGGCGAGCTTGCCGTCCGGCCGGACGGGCGAGAGCGTCATGATCTCGTTGTCGTAGCCGTTGCGGGGCAGCGAGCAGTTGCCCTGCCAGTTGTGGGGCAGTCCGAGATGGCTGGGCTTCTCGCCGCGGCGGATGAGCAGGATCGCCTCGAAGTCGAGCAGCGGGTTGGCCAGCAGGGCGTCACGCTTCAGCGCGATGATCTCGTCGATGGCCTTGAGGCCGTCGGTCTCACCCGACTCGATCGCCTTGCGGATCTCCGGCAGCCGGCGCTCGAACGCGTCAATCTTCTTGAGGTATGTCTTGCCGTTCAGATACGCGTCGCCGTGGGTCTCGATCAGGTCCTCGACGGCCAGCCGCACGGCGCCGAGATCCGCCTGCTGGAGCAGCTCGCGTGCCTGGCGGTATCGCGCTCGCGCCTGGGCGGCGTCGGCGTAGAGCGCGAGCCAGCGGGGGTCGTCGGGGGAGGCCTTGGTCTGTCGGAGTGTGTCCATTCGCTTGCGGAGTCCGGTCGCGCCGGCGCCGACCTCCTCGATGCATCGTCCGATCATGCCGGTTTCGAAGGCGGTGCTGTCGGCCTTGCGGAACCAGGCGAGGTGGCCGCCGTTGGGCAGGTCCTTTGCCATACTCTCCGCCTGGGCGGGGAAGTTCTTTTGGATGCGTCGCCAGACCGCGCCGACGACGTCGCGTCCGTCGAGGACCTTGAACCGCGAGCTGCCGTTCTTGCCGGCGCGGGCGCTGATGCCGCACCACGCCTCGAAGCGGACGTACTTCCTGTCGAGCCGGAAGCACAGTTCGCTCGGCGCGTGGGCCCAGAAGCCGAACGTGAACTTGCGGCCGGCGATCTGGAGCGGCCTGTTCGTGTGGTCCTTGTCGCGGAGCAGCTTGCCCCAGCCGACCTTGACCGACGCGGGCTTAACGCGGGTGAGTCGCGTTCGCGAGCCGTCCTTGGCGATGAGCGTCGGCTCGGCCCAGATGGCCTGATCGAAGTTGTACGTGTCGGGCCCGATCGTCGCGACGAGCCAGAGTTCGTCCAGGCCGGTCACGTCGACGGAAACGCGCGCCGCCTTGTTCCCGCCGCGGAGCAGAGGACTGGTGAAGGGGCGGAAGGTCGTTTGCCGTTGGTGCTCGGCCAGCGCCTTCCGCGTGGCGATCATCGTCTCGGCCCATGTCGCGCGTTTGGCGTAGGGCAGCGACGAACGTCCGCTAGCGCTACCCCCGGTGGCCCCACCTGCCCTTGCCGCGCACCCGATACCGTCGCCGTAGCTTGCCGACAGGATCACTAGGGCCAACAAATGCGCGACGGATCGTCGTGGGCCGTCAATTCCGTAGAGAAGGTGCATCTTCCCGCGTCGTGACATAAGACACGATTCCTTTGCGCTTCTGCGCAGGCGTTTGTGCGCCCCGTGCCCCGGTCCGTGCCGGCACAGAGGGCGCCTTGAGAAAGGGCCTCTTCCCGAACCATCATCATACAGGGCCACATGTCGAAACGTCGACAAATCGACAAGTCAACACAACCGGAAGCGGGGCAGGACAGGGTCAGAAGTTGCAGAGGTGAAGGCGTTTCGCAATGCGTGCGGCCTGTAAGGCCGAAGCAGAATAGCCGGGGGGTGAAGTCCGCCGGGACGGCGGACGAAACCCCCGGAACGCTGACCGGGGGTTGCGCTTCGCTCCACCCCCGGCTATTCTATCCTCGCCCCTTTGGGGCGAAGAGAGGAACGGTTCAGGGTTTAGGGTCTGGAAACGCAGGGACCTGGGATCCAGCACCAGGGATCCGGGACCCAGGATTCACGACAAGAAATCGGAATCCAGCGTGGCCCATCGCTTCGGTGGTGGGGTACCCGAATTCGGAGGGCTGCGGCCTGAGCCCTGGCGTCTTCAGCCTGTGGCCTGAACGCCGTCGCTCTGCCTTCAACTCCGCTGTCTACCTGTGAATCGGTTACAATCCATTGCGATGATCACCGACCGCCGCCGCAAAGGAGTGACGCGCGATGCAACTGGCCGCCGTGGTCTTCTTCGCCCTTGCCGTCTGCATCATGGTCGCGCTGGTCCCGCTGTACATCCTTCACAACCAAACGGAACTCGCAGCGGCGGTCCCCGACCCGAAACGCCGTCGCGCCGCCTACGGGCGCTACAAGCAATTGCATCGTTGGGGTCGCTTCCATGTCAGGCTCCTCCTCCAATTGGCCCTGTTTGCCATGCTCCTCTGCTACCTGTCTCGCATTGGCGTTTCCTTCCTGTGGGTTCTCCTATTGACCGTCGGTATCCCGTCGCTACTGGCGCGGTTCCTGTCTGATGCGGTGATCCACTGGGAAGAGCGCTCCGTACGTCGGACGCTCCTGAAGACGTACGAAGAAGGCTATCGCCTCTGCCCGGACTGTGGGTACTCGCTGGTCGGCAACACGAGCGGACGCTGCCCCGAGTGCGGATACACGTTCGCCGACGAATCGCTCCGTAGCGACTGGGCAGACGTCGAGGCGATCATGTCCCACACCAAGACCAGGCCCAGCCCGTTCAAAGAGGGGGCGCAGGAACCTCAGCAGGAGCGGACAGGCTGAATGTGCGTGCCATTAGTCCTCCGCCGTCGCAGGGCCGGCTCGGTTGCACGTCGCATCGGTCGATCCTACGATATCGCCTCGCAAGCAGTGGGTGCTGAGAAGGCTCGGAGGGTCTGATCCCATGACACGATTCGCCTGGATGTTCCTCGGCGTGCTCGCCGTCGTCCTGACGGTGATGGCACCGTCGACATTGGACGCCGCCGAGACCGACCTGGCCAAGGTCTTGCCCGGCCCGTCGGTTTTGTACGTCGGCTGGTCCGGCTGTGACGCAGTGGGAGCGGAGTTCGAGAAAACCGCCTTCGGCAAGCTCTGGGCCGAGCCGGAGATCGTCAAGCTCCGCGAGGCCCTGTGCCCGCAGCTCAGCGCGATGATCAAGAAGCGCTGCGATGAGGGCGCGGGCGGCCACTGTCCGGTCCACGATCCCGCTAAGGAGATGCTCGGCATCCTCAGCAAGCACCCGGGCGCGATCAACGTCATGCGGCTCATGCTCACCCGAAAGGGGGTAGAGGTCGAGGCCGCGGCCGTCTTTGATCTCGGGGCGGACGTCGAGCGGTTCGCCGAAATCCTCGAGGGGCTTCTGAAGGAGCTCATCGGCGAGGGCGAAGGCGCCGGGATGAAGGCGCTTGCCGTCGGCTCGACCGAACTCGAGCAGTATTCGTTGGGGGGCGGACTTCCGCCCGTCACGTGGGGCCGGTGCGGGGAGTACTACCTCGTCACGCTCGGGACCCAGACGCCGAAGAAGGTCGTCGAGAACCTGACGGGAACATCCGAATCGCGAAAGCTCGCCGAGTATTCGGCCTTCGCCGACGCCCGCAAGGGCTTGGCGATGGGGTCCGGGGCGCACGTGCTCGATTGGCATCTCAGCATCACCGAGATCGTCCGACGCGCGCCGCTCGTCGCCACCGTGATCGATTTCCAACGCAAGCAGGCGGGCGCGAAGCCGTCCGGCCGCATGCCGCTCGGCATCCTCGTCTCCCGCGCGATCCGCGCGCTCGGGCTGCGTGAGATCAAGTCGCTCGCCGGGGCGGTCACGATGCAGGATGAAGGCTTCCGCATCGCGTGGTTCCTCCACGCGCCGGGCCAGAAGGACGGCCTCATGCGATTCTTCCACCAGAAGCCCCTCACGGACGACGACCTCGCCCTGGTCCCACGAGACGCAAGCTACTTCTACGCCACGAACCTCGACCTGCATGGTTTCTACGACGAGGTCATGACCGCGCTGAAGGAGGTCGACCCGAACATGCACCAGGACTGGGTCGACCTGCTGGCCGAGGGCGAGCGCGTCGTCGACGTCAAGCTCGTCGAGGATGTCCTCGCGCCGCTCGATGACGGCTGGGTGCTCTATACCGACCCCAATCCGGACGGTCCGCTCGAGACGGGGCTCACCATGCTGATCGAGGCCAAGGATGCTCCTCATGCCGAACGGACGATCACGGCCCTCGCGCAATCGATCGTCGAGCACATCGGCGGGGCCGAGGCCAAGCTCGAAACCGCCCCGCTGGCGGGCGGCGGTGTCGTACGCTTCGTCGAGGCCGAGTTCCCGCCGCCCTTCGAGAAGGCCGCACCCGCCTGGGCCTCGCACGGAAACAGGGTCGTCCTCGGCCTGAACCGATCGATGGTCGAGGCCGCCGTGCGGCGGCTCCGCGCCGGCGAGCTGCCGGCTACGTCCATCCTCCGCAACGAGGACTTCGCCGCGCGTCGCAAGTTTATCCCCGCCGGCAGCAACGCCGTCGGCTACCTCGATGCCCGGTACGTCATCGGCGGGCTCTATCGCGAACTGCGGCCCATGCTCGAGTCCGCGCTCCCCGGCTTGGCCGAATACGGCCTCACGCTCGATGCGAGCCTGCTTCCGTCGGCGGATACGCTGGAGAGGCACCTCTTCGGCATGGTCACGGGCCTGACCGCGACCGACGAGGGCGTGCTCATGGTCTCGCACGCCCCGCTTCCGCTGCCCACGCCGACGTTCCGATCGGGGGCCGTCGTGCTCGCGGGGCTCGGCGCCTACTGGTACTACGAGCAGGTGGAGACCGAGGCGGCATTCTCGGAGCTGCGCGGCATCGGCAAGGCCTGCCACGTCTACGCCGCACGGCACGAGGAGGAGTTTCCGTCGTCGCTGAGCGTGCTTACAGAGCAAGGCTTGCTGACGGGCGGCGCGTGGCTGGACAAGTATGAGTACATCCCCGGATTGACGCCGTACGCCCCGACGAATTGCATCCTGGCTTATGACAAGGTGGTGTTGGAGGCCGGTGAGTCTGAAGTCCGCGTGTTGGACGTGACCGGTCGGTGTCGACACCTGTCCGTCGCCCAGGCGAGGGCCGCGATCGAAGCCACCCGAAAGCACCTCGCCGAGAAAGCGAAGACCGAGGCGAATCCGTGAGTCCAACCGTCCATGCGCATCATCCCGACCGCAGCGTAGCGCCCATCGCGCGAGGGCTCGCGGCGATGACCCTGGCGGTGCTCGTTGCTTCGACGACGGCCTGGGCCGAACCTCCGGCGACGACCTGGAACGCGGAGATCGACCTTTCGCGCTTCGTCCCCGCCGACGCGCTCGTGGCGTACTGGGGGGATTTGTCGGCCGCCGACATGGGTTCCGACCATGTCGTCACGCGGATGCTCCGATGGGTTGAGCTGGCCAGGCGCCTGAACTTGATCCCCCGCCGATACCAGGCCATCAGCGACATCGCGGGCTCGCTGCCCGTCCTCGGTGAGTTCCGGCACGTCATCATGCTGCTCGATGTATCGAGCCGTCCGGTGGGTCCCGAGGGGTATCGACTGGGACACATGACCTTGGCCGTGGTCTTGGCCACCGGCGGCGAGCACGACCCGGTCGTCGAGCGAATCCGCCGGCTGTTGGCCCGCTATACCGACAAGGAGTTCGGGAAGATTGAGGTCATCGACCGCGGGAAGACGCGGTCGTATCGGCTCACGGACTCCCGGCTGCCGGTCTGGGCGGAATGGGAGTGGGGCGCGCTGGAGGACGTCTACGTCGTCGGCCTCGGCCCGGGGGCGTTCGACCGGGTGGCCGAGACCCTCGCCTCGCCGGAGAAGAACATCGCGCACAGCCCCTGGTTCGCCGACGCGACGGAGCGGTGCAAGGGGCAAGGCGCGATGATCCAGTGGTTCATGGACTATCGCGGCATCCGGAGACGGCTCGAGCCGGTCGTCAAGGGCCGACCCGAGAACGTGCTCGAGGCGCTCGGCGCGGGCAAGCTCCATCGCGGTCTGGCGACCCTCCGCATGCAGGGCCGATACCTCGTGTCGTACGTCATGCACGAGTTCGAGACGGGCAACGACTTTCGCGTCCTGTCCGATCCGGAGGGCATGCCGCCCGAGCACCTCCGTGCCGTTCCGCCGGAGGCGAGCTGCGCGATCATGGAGCTCGATCTGACCGACTGGGTCGCGCGCTTCCGCGACGCCTACCTGGCCTCCAAGACCGAGAAGGAGCGGCGGCAATACGCCGAGTGGTTCGAGGAGCTCGAGCGACGTACCGGCATCGACACCCGCAATCAACTGCTCAATCGGCTCGGCGATCATCTGATCGTCCACGATTGGCCGGCGCATCCGCTTCAGCTGCCCCTGACGTTCACGTTCATGCTGGAGATCGACGACGCGGCGCCGGTGCGGGACGCGATCGACGCCCTCCTGAACGGTTGGCAGACGCTCCAACGCGAGTTCGCCGCGCGGCGTGCCGCCAAGAAGGCCGCCACGACCAAACCCACGACGCGTCGGAGCCGACCCCGGACCCGACATCACTTCCGGATCTACCTCGGGCGAGAGCCCGACGGCATCTGGTACATCCAGGCCGGGATCGTCCGGCCGGCCGTGGCCGTGAGCGATGGGTACATTGTGATCAGCTGGTCCCCCGAGGCCGTCCGACAGAACCTCAAGCATCTAAGGAAGGTGCGTCGAGCGGCCGGGCCGACTTCCACGACCTCCGCCCCTTAGGAACCCCTCATGAGCACACCGGACAGGACGGACCCACCGCTCGTACGCGGCGTGATCTTTGATCTCGACGGAACTCTTGCCAACACGTTGGGCGACATCGCCTACGCGGTGAACCGGGCCCTCGAATCCGTCGATGCTCCCACGCGTCCCGTGGACGCCTATGCCGAATGGGTCGGCTGGGGGCTGAAGAACCTCTGTAAGGCCGCCCTCGGCGAGGACGAGGGGGAACGCTTCGATCGCTTCTACGAGACCGCCGTCGCGGAGTACAACCAGTTTCCGATGGAGCGGACCTATCCGTATCCGGGCATCCCCGAGGTCCTCGACGAGCTGAACCGGCGAGACGTGCCCGTGGGCGTGGCCACCAACAAGCCGCACGAGTTCGCGGTCAAGATCGTCGAGACGACCTTCGCGGCATGGTCGTTCGTCGCCGTGGAGGGCTACCAGATCGACGCCCCGCGCAAACCCGATGCCGCTTCGGTGTTGGGCATCGCCCGGGCGATGGAGCTGCCTCCGGCGGAGGTGGCCCTCGTCGGCGACTCCACCGTCGACGTCGAGACCGCGAGGAACGCCGGGATGGTGGCCATCGGCGTGTCGTGGGGATTCCGGGGTCCGGAGGAGCTCTCCGAGGCGGACCGGATCCTCAGCCGGGCCACCCAGCTGCTGGAGCACGTCCGGTCGTAGGATTCCCTTGTCTCGGGGCGGGCGATGAGCCGATACGGGATATGGGAAGCGACGCTGGAGTCCGGGCGGCGGCGCGCCTACAATCCATCAGAGCTATCGGACCCACTCGAAATCAGCGGGTGTTCACCTATGAGATTCCTTGTCGCTAGCGTTTCAGGCGTTTCCCTGCTCGTGGCCGGCTTGCTGATGACGTCTCCCGCGCAATCGGCCCAA
>CAZKCX010000272.1:0-8567 GCA_964550865.1 uncultured Planctomycetales bacterium | reverse complement strand
TTCGGAAAACGTAAACACACCACGGGGAAGGCTTTGACGACGGCAGTGCCATTCGGGACAGGCACCTATTAACCCAGCTGTGGATTGATCTCAGGTCGGGACTGGTTACACTGGACGTAAGCGAGTTAAGACAGATGGTCGTGCTGTGGATTGATCTCAGGTCGGGACTGGTTACACTCGGTCGCGGATGATCCATTCGCTATGGTCGGCTGTGGATTGATCTCAGGTCGGGACTGGTTACACTGTATACCTGGATGTAGCCACGAAACACATAGCTGTGGATTGATCTCAGGTCGGGACTGGTTACACTTGAAGTTTCGGATGTACTTCGACGCCGAGGGCTGTGGATTGATCTCAGGTCGGGACTGGTTACACTACGTCCGCATCGTTGCCGTTCGCGTCGTGTGCTGTGGATTGATCTCAGGTCGGGACTGGTTACACTTTCGGCGGTCAGCCGTCCCTACGGACCATAGCTGTGGATTGATCTCAGGTCGGGACTGGTTACACTTGCATCCAGAAGATGCGTGTGGCCCACAGTGCTGTGGATTGATCTCAGGTCGGGACTGGTTACACTTCGCCGGGCGAAGCGCCGCCGAACGGGGTCGCTGTGGATTGATCTCAGGTCGGGACTGGTTACACTGAGACGCTATCCGGCTGCGTGCGGGATTTAGCTGTGGATTGATCTCAGGTCGGGACTGGTTACACTGCGGATGGCCCGACATCCTTCGGCCTACCGCTGTGGATTGATCTCAGGTCGGGACTGGTTACACTCCGGTTGCGGCTGTACGTTTGGCCGCCGGCGCTGTGGATTGATCTCAGGTCGGGACTGGTTACACTCTAACACGTTCTCTGATACTCACGGGACGGCTGTGGATTGATCTCAGGTCGGGACTGGTTACACTACCGCAAGCTGATCACCACCTTCGGTTCCTGCTGTGGATTGATCTCAGGTCGGGACTGGTTACACTAAAAATTCGGAGAGGCAATCCGAGTCAGTTGCTGTGGATTGATCTCAGGTCGGGACTGGTTACACTATTGCGAGGTTGCCGGAGGTGGCGGGTGTAGCTGTGGATTGATCTCAGGTCGGGACTGGTTACACTCCGAGCCCGACTCGTTCACCCAACCCATCTGCTGTGGATTGATCTCAGGTCGGGACTGGTTACACTGCTCTGGTCTATAACGGCGTATGGTTTTAGGCTGTGGATTGATCTCAGGTCGGGACTGGTTACACTCGGTCCACAGCATGCCGAAGCCGGTCAAGCGGTTGCGTCGCCACGGGGCTAGAAAAGCTCCAGCTGGCGGGGTGGTTGCTCGATCGGCTTTCGCATTTTTCCGTAGTACACGCCCATCCGCTCGAACTGCTTGTCCGTGATTCGTAGGATTCGGACCTCGCCCTCCGGGGGCAGGATTGCCGCGACTCGCTGTTCATGAGCATCGGCGTTTTCCTCGCTTGCGCAGTGCCGGATGTAGACAGAGAACTGCATCTTCGTGAAGCCATCCTGGAGAAGCCGTTTCCGGAAGTACGCATATTGGCGCCTCGCCTTCTTCGTATCGACGGGCAAGTCGAACATCACCATGACCCACATGCAACGGTATCCGCTCAGCCACACGGTTCGGGGATCTCCAGGACTTTGTCCTGGCCGGCGTAGCACCGGACCAGCGAAGCGGCCATTCGCTCCAGGGAAACCAGCAACGGCCCTGTTTGGTCATGCGCCCGCACCTTAGCGGTCAACACGCCCAGCAGTTCGGCCCGGCTGTCTTTGTCGAGCGCCTCCACCCCATCGAACCACAGCTGCTTCGCGCGAATATCGACCAGGGGGCGAAGTGGTTCCACAAGATCGTCGGCCAGACAGAAGCTATTGTAGCGGTTGTGATGATGTATCCCGAACGAAGGGTGCAGGCCCGCGCCGGCGACCGCACGCGCGACGGCCGCGCGGAGTGCCATGTATCCATAGTTGAGAAGGTTATTCGGCGGCTCACCATCCCGGGCCCGCCGGAATGGTCGCCCTTCAAACAGGGCCCTCCAATACCGTTTCGCCGCTTGCGCTTCCACGTTGCCTGGGTCGCCGCTGCGGACCTTTCGGCGCATTTCAAGAAGCCCTGCCGCTACCTCTCTCGCGTCGCCAAGAGCCCACGCTTGGTGAGCAATCTTGGCCCGCACGATCTGACGCCACAGCTGCTTTAGCAAGGGCTTCTTCGCCGCGGCCTGTTGGGCCATACGTTCGGTCTGAAGCGTGTTGGCTTGCGGTAACACCAGGCCTGCGGGCAGATGATCGTTGCCACATGGAACGATCACGGCCCCGGCCTTCAGTAAGCGTGCGATGACGGCGTGTGTATACACGGTGGCCGTCGACGCGAGGATCATCACGCCAATATCCTCGATGGGGACGCGCTGCAATACCTCGCCGTCCCTCTTGACCAACAACTGCTCGTGCTCCACCGAGAGGAACACCCCCCGGCTGGATATCTCGATCGTCCGCTTAATCATTGCACGGGTGCACCCTCCCCAACACGTCCACGGTCACCTTCCTCGGCTTCAACCGATTGAGGGCGGCCCAGGTTCGAATCCTCACTTGCGAAGACGCATTCTCCTTGTCCGCCGAAGCGTGAAGTCGGAATCGAATGTCCACACCGAAACCGGAAAGGGAGAGAGCGACCGTAGCATGAAGCTTCTCACCTTTGTCAACGGTGAGCATCACCATGTCATTCTTGCATAGACTCATTCGGAACGTCTTGCCCGTTTGTCCGAACCGATTGATGACCGGCTCCCCGCGCTGCAGCCGACCATGAGCCTCATAGCGCGACACTGCGCGGCCCGTAAGCGATGCCTTACCCTTGGGATCACCCACCTGGAATATCTCGATATGGTGCGTGTCTCCCGGGTCGACGTACGCCGTAGCCTTCCCGTTCTCGCTGCGGATCGCGACGGCGTTGCTGGCTGGCGTTGTGACCCGAACGCGCTTGATGGGCACGCCGGACGGCATCGTCGGTGGCGGATCGGCCAGGGCCTTTCCCACGGCCTTGCTGCCGGCCAACGCAATGCCGCGACGGTTGCATTCCTTCTTGATGATGTCACGGATAGCCGGGTCGCGAATCCGTTCGATCATTGCGGGCGTGAGGTCCCCGACAGGCTTGCGGGTTACGTAGATGCCGTCTCTTTCGGTTGCGCCGTATCGTGTCTCCGCGTGGAGCCCGCCGGCCAATCGCCGTGTCGGTCGATGGGAGACTATGATGTCGGCCACGGTAGCCGCGAGGTCATCCCGAAAAGAAGGCCAGGGCGGCGGAAGCTCCGGCCGGCGTGGGTCGAACTTGACATGCGCAAGGCGCTGGAGATGTCCTTGCCCCGTCATCGCAACCACCGCCGCGTCGACCGCGTGGTGGCGATGATCGGACCGGGGCTTCGGTCCCACGGTCGCCGGCCCTAGCAGGTCATTGAGACCCCATTGCCTGCGAAGCTCGTGGGTCGTATCGCCCCGGGCCACCATTACCGGGACCCCCAATGATTCCAAGTACCGCCGCGCAGCCCGGCTGATGTAGCGCGTATCGTTAAGCTGCCTTTCGATGAAGTCGTCGAGTTCGATGTGCTTGCGAACGAACCGCCGCCGCTTCGGGAATGGGAGCTTTCGGACACGTTGCAGGATGGCTTCCCATGCCTCGGGCTTGTCGCCATACGCTTCGAACGGCGTCTGATTATGCTTGATGCGGTTCTCAGCCTGCATGCAGAGCGTCTTGTTCATATACGAATCGTCGAGGCTGCGGCTGTAAGGGATGATGTGTTCGATTTCGACATCTGCCGTGAATAACTTGTGCTTCGGGATCGGCTCGCCGCTGTACGGGCATTCGTGGGCGCACTCTTCCCAGAGCCGAAACTTGACGATGTCGTTGCGAGACGGGGATGCAAGATTGAATTCCGTCTTGAGTCTCTCTTCGATCTCCGCGTTTTCCCTCGCTCGATTGAGATTCTCTAGGTGGCGTTCTTGGCGTCGTTGCGCCGAATCTTTCGCGTCGCGCGCGAGTTCGACACGAATGGCAGTAGGCTTGCCGTACTCGCGAACGACCGCATTGACGACCTTGCGTACCTCGGTCAGGCCGCGACGAACGATTGGGTTCGTAAGGTTAGGCACAGCATCCGCAACCGGCGGCAGCCTGTCCCCCTCAACGGGGCCCGGAAGGACTTCATATCCGGCGCGTTCCTTTGCCTCGCTAAGAACGTAGCCCGCGACCAAGTGCGGTATGAGTCTTCTCATGGCTTTGACGGAGTAGTTGAACCGTCCCGACGGAACGGGAAAAGGAAAGAGCTTGTCGAGTTGCTTGTCGGACAGGCCCCATTCTTCGGTCGCGATTCGGCGGAGTTCGTCGGGGTCCTCGGTCTCTGCAACTGCATCCCACATGTGGTTTTTGAGTTCTTCCGGGGCGTCGGTGTAAGCCTTGCCGAGCTTCGTGCGGAATCGCCATTCGATTTCGTTGCCGTAGAGCTTCTCGCGCTTGCCAAGGTTTCCCGATTCCAGTGTGAATTCATGGGCATCTGTCAGGTTCAGTAGCTCCCGAATCTTCGCGAATGTGAGTTCCTTCTTGACGCCCAACGCGCCGATGAGCATGGAGCGTTGCTCATCGGCCAGGGGATTGACTTCGCCATAAGGGTCAACGAGACGAAGGTGTGCGACCTCTTGCAGCATGCGGAACTGTTGGCCAACCCAATGGCCGCGCGGCGCGCGGACTTCTTCGGGTTCAAGCTCGCATCGGCCAATCGTCGCCCGGTTCCAGATGATGGGGCGTTGGAAGAAGATGGCTTGGTGGACGGCCTCGCACAGATCGTCCGTAAGGACGTTTGGGTGTGCCGCTTGTTGAGCATCCCAGATGGACGTGAATTCATGCTCGTACATCGCCCGAAGGGTGTATCGGTTTCGAACGCGCTCACCATGGGTGAGTTCCCGTCCGATGCTGGCCAGGTATTCACCCAGCGTTCGGCATCCGCTCTGATCAATTTCTTCCTGCAACGCGGCGGTTTCTTTGGCGACCTTTCCGTCGGATTGGCCGCTACTCTTGCGATTCGACTTGAACCCGCGGCGTTGGCACAGGTGGTACAGGACCCGGCCAACTTCATGGAGCGTTAGCGGGTCATCGAGGGCGCGCGCCCGCAGCGGATACGGGTCGGTCGCCATGAGGCGGGCCAGTTCCTTCTCATCAGTCGGCAAGAGGCCGTGTGCCTGGAGGAGCTTGCGGAGCTTCCGTTTCCGGCCTCGTCGCCGGGCGTGGACGCGTCGGGCACTCCGTGCTTCTCGCCGTGTTTGCCCTGACGGTTCCTCACGCCCGGTTGAGGTTCGGGCGACTCCCTCGGGGAAGATCCGAACGCCTGCTTTGATACGTCCCGGAGGGTCGGTTCGCGTATCGTCCCACATCGCCGCCCAGCCGACCGAGTTTGTCCCAATATCTAGGCCAAGGGTGTAACCGCTCATGCTCGTATTCCTCACGCCCTCATGATGCTCGGGCGTTCCTGATGGGAAGAAATTTGTGCTTGACAATAACGTAGATTTTACAGATCATGAAGGCGTGTAACCAGTCTCGGTCTGAGTCTTTTCACACTAAGGATTAGACTCTGAGAGGCTCATGCCCTACCCGCTTGCGAGTAGGGCATCCTCTTGCGCGGCTTCGTCGCGAGGGATTTATCGCTTCGCGCCAATCCCGAAGGGACAGGAAAGACGTGCGACCGATCGGTGCCGCACCGCTCTTACAGGTCAAAACCGATCTGCCGGGCCAGGTCGGCTGCGGCTCGATCTTTCGTCGGCCCACAGCCGACCGCATGCCCTCGATGCCAACCTTGAATTGATGCCGGAAATAGGGGAAAGTAGGGGACAGTCACCCATTCTGCAACTTCGGCCGCCGCCGTCGCCCTGGAAATGCCTAGTTCGCGTGGACGCGTGAACGCACGCTGGGGATGCTGACGGCGAAGACATCCTTGGCGGACGCCTTTTCCTGGCGATAGCCCTGGCCGAGGTAGACCCACGTGGCCTTCGGCTTGTGCTGTACCTCCTCGGACTTGCCATCACCGATCCGAACCGACGTGTGATCGTCTGCGGTCTCGATCCTCACCCTCATCCATGCACCGCGCTTGGCGCCGCCACAGCGACGACGCTGATTCGCGGCTTCGAGCCGGAGCTGTCCCTTCTCGTGAACGAGACGCGCCGGTTGCACCGCATCGCCCACGGTGCAGAGCACGTGTCGATCGCCGGACTCGATCCGGAACCGGAACTCCACCTCCACGCGATCTCCTCGCCCGCGCCGGTTGACGTCTAGGTCCATGCCGGCGGATGACGCTCCGGCGAAGCGAAGGGCCTTCTGATCCTCTACAGTTGTCACCGTCACGCTCCCGTGCGGATTCTCGCGAGGCAAGACGAAGCCACGCTCCAGCGAGCCGGCATCGGCCGCGTCGAGATGAATCATCGGCTCGGCCTTCGGGGCGCGGGCGTCGTCGATCCTGGGCAGGCTCAGTTCGTCGGCGAGCCGATTCTGGAGCCAGGCGTGCTCGGGGCGGTCGAGTCGGGCGTCGTAGATCTCCATCGCCCGCAGGTCGCCCGTCAGACCCACGACCGCGCTCGATTCGAAGCGCTTGTAGCCGATGTGGCCTGTTGATCCCCTCAGCGGTTTGGGCGCCGGCGCGACGTAGACGATGCCGTGCCGCCGGCCGTTGACGAAGAACCACACGATGCCTGTCTCGTTGTCGACGGTCACGCCGACGTAGTTCCACTCGTTTCGCCGCAGCGTGAGCGACGACGTGATGTTGTTCGCCTCCGTGTAGATGTAGAGGAACGGCTTGAGCTCCGCCGTCGAGAGGCCCCAGACGAACCCGCCCGTCGGGCCCGACGAACGCGTGTCGATCAGCGCGCCGCCGCGCTCGGGCCGAACCCAGGCGGCCGCGCTGAAGCCGTCTTGACCGACGTCCACAGGCTTCCGCGTGGCGAGACGCTGGTTGGCGTCGAAGCGGAGCGTTCGCCCTTCGCGGATCGGTTGCGGCGACGGCGGCAGGTTGTCGCGGGGGAACAGGTAATACCGCTTCGGATCGGGTAGCGGCGAGACGTGGACCACCTTGATCGACCGATACGCCCCGCCCTGGCTGTAGGAGACGAGCGCGGCGTTGTCCTTGATCCACAGTTGCGGATAGGCGACGACCGGCTCGCGACCCGTCAGGCCGGGCCCGGCGACGAAATCCATGTCCCCGCCGCGGTTGAAGAACAGCGCGAGGTTCTTTCGATCGCGGACGAACTGATGCCGCGGCCAATCATTGTGCGCCATCACGAAGCGATCCCCGCCGCAGGGCAGGACGTGCATCCGCGAGACGACCGTCTCGATCGGCACCGTCTGGTGCGGCGTCCATGTCGCGCCGCCGTCGGTGCTACGCGAGCAGAGCAGCGTCTCGTGCGGCTTGGGGCCGCCCTTGGCGGGGACGCGTCGATCGTTGTTTCGCGCGAACATCATCACCGTGCCGTCGGGTCGCTCCCAGACCGTCGGCTCCCACTGTGCCCAACTGCGTCCCGGTTGGATCGCGCCCGGCGAGACCCGCCAGGTCTTCCCGACGTCGTCGGAGTAGATCACGCTGTTTCGCTTCTCCGTGGCCCACCACGAATCGACGTCCTCGGGCGCGTCGTCGGCCGGCGGGCCGATCATCGTCACCGGGACCAGGACCCGACCGGAACGCAACCGATACGGGTTCTGCGTCGGGAAGAGGCGGAACCGCTTGCCTTCCACGAGCGGACGGGTGTTGCCGTCCCACTGCAGCAGGCGGTTCGTCCACTTGCCGTCGGGCCTCGTGAGCCTGGACAGGTAGGTGCCCGCATGCTCGTCCTTGGAGTTCTGATCCCACAGCGCCCACAGCTCGCCCTCGACGACGATCAGGTTCGGTTGCCACTGCGTGCCGCGCGGGCACGGGATCGGGTTCGCGCTGTGCTCGGGGCTGGAGAACACCGGCGCCGGCGACGACCAGGTCTTGCCGTCGCGGCTGGTGCTGACGACGTTGCGCTGTCCGGGCTTGCCCTCGGCCGGCGGCTCGTTGGCATTCCACAGACAGAACCAGCGGTCCTGGAACCACGCAACGCTGCTGTCGTGGTTGTACTTCAGCGGCTGGGCGTGCGTGTGGATCACGAAGTGCCGCTCGATCCGGGGTTGGTAGACTTCGTAAGCTCGCCAGGGTCCGAGCGTCGCGCACCAGGCCGTCACGATGGTGAGAAGTAGGGTCATGGATGGTTCCCCATCGGGCCCTGCGACGACAGGGCGTCTTCATCACGTTGTGACCACTTTGGAGAGTGATACGCCTTCGCGGGGCGTCGGAGGTTCGTCTCCAAAGAACCCCTCCAACACAAAGACGCGGGGGCGCCGGATGGATTCGGCGCGCCCCGCGTGGTTTCCATCTTGTGGCCCGACGCCGCGGGTCGGGGCGATTCGATCCGCGCGAAGGACCAGCGCTCTGTCTCTCGTCAGCTGATGGGTGGGTGGCCCACGGCTTTAGGGCCTGTCGATGTAATCGGTGTCGCGTCGAAAACAAAGGAGTTATGAACGAGGCTTCGAACGTAAGT
>CAZKCX010000271.1:0-8568 GCA_964550865.1 uncultured Planctomycetales bacterium | reverse complement strand
GTTGCGCCGGATCACTGGAGAGGTCCCGCGTCGCTGGATTCTGAGGGAGGCGTCAGTCGTCGGTGGTGACGGACCGCCAATGCGAACAGGAGCAGCCATCCGCCGCACGTCGCGAGGGCGAGCCACGTCGTCTCGGAAAGCGCATACAGGCAGACGACGGCCGCGGTGAACGTCAGCAGACGTGCCCACGACCACCGAATCTCGCGACCCTGCCAGAGCCGCCGCTCCCGTTCGAGGTGCGATCGATGCGCGGTCAGCCACTCGTGCTGCGGGGTCGAACCGGTCGGAATAGCAGGATCGGAGTTCGTCACGCCTATCGGGATCTCCTGATTTCCCACGTCGTTCGATCGCCTGCGGTTCCATGGGCCTCGAAGCGTAGCATCCCCTTGTCGACCCGAGCAGGCTTCGCCGGCCGGCCGTCGAGGACTAGGACGACTCGATCCTCTTTCAGGCGTTTGGGCAGACGCACGGCGAACTCGAACCGGCCGTCGACCACGGGCGCGTAGTATCCGCGATGGCGATCCGGAAGGTAGGCCGCACCGATCAGCGGGAGGCGAAGGGCGAACGACTCGAACGGCACGAGCGGGTCGATGACGATGCGGCCCGCGTGGGGTCGTACGCCCGCCAGCTTGATCGCGTCCAGCAGCGGTCCGGCGTGGCGATTCATGTTCATCACGGGGAAGTCCGTCATCGGGGTGAAACCGGCGTTGAATGTCTCGCCGGGGCGGGGATGGTCGTGGGCGTTGAAGCTGTCCGGCCCGGACCAGATGCCGTACCAGATGTGCGGATAGGCTTCGGCGTGGGCCGCCAGCGTGGTCGAGAGGTAGAACTCCCAGGCACGCTCGGGATCGTGCGTCGCCCAGGCCCACGCGAGCCAGGAATCGATGGCCGCCCACGTGCCGCCGTTCGTGTCTGAGCCGGGCTCGAGCGTTCGCCCCTCGACGGGAGGGACGAGGGAGAGCGCGCCCACCTTCTGCGGCTCGGCGCAGAGGGACCGCACGTGGCCGAACATCTCCTCGCGCTTGGCCGGGTCCCACACCCCGCCGAGCACGCCGAACGCCTGTGCATCGAGGAAGAGCCGTTTCTCGCCGAGCGTCTGATCGCCTACGCCGATATAGCCCCGCGCCACCCATTTGCCCGTCCACAAGGATGCCAGAGCCTTTGCCTGTTTGCCGGCAAGCTTGCGGAGTCGCGATGCGAACTTCTCGTCGACCGACTCGACGGCATCGGCGAGGGCGGGAAGGGCGACCGTGGCGAGCCCGGCGTTAAGGGCACTCTCACCTTCCTTCATCGTTCGCTTGGGTTGTTTCGACAGGCGAATCAGCTCGTCGTTCCAATCGCCCGACCCGCAGCGGAGGAGCCCGTGCGACCCCGTTCCGACGGCCTTGCACAAATGGTCCAACGCGACCTTGGCATGCTCCAACACCGTGCCGGACCGGCCGGCCGATGGCGGGTAGTACGGGAGTCGCTCGACGAACGCCTGCTGTCGGGCGCTCATCATCATGGCCGGCGTGAGCTGGTAGAGGTTCGCGTCCCAGAACTCGACCACGCTCAACCTGACCGGCTTGTTGGAGCGATTTCGGATTACGGTGGTGGAGACGAGCGCGGGGACGTCACCCGCCGGGGCGGCGATTCGTTCCGTGATCGCCAGCGAGTCGTAGGTGGTTGTCCTCTCGACGTACCCCATACCGAAGACGCGGCGTTGCCTGGCGTCTTCCGGCCGCTGACGCCAGAGCGTGCAGAACGTCTGGCCGCCGGTGGCGACGAACTTGAATCCGCCGGCGTAGTCCAGGCCGTTCGGATCCCAGCGATTGACGGCCTTTCCGCCGCGCGTCCAATCGTAGAGCTGTACGTAGCCGCCGTTGTGCGCGGTGGCCGTGATGCGGTCGTTTCCGATCAGGTGCCAGTGGTCGCGCGATTCGCCCGTGGTCGTGACGTAGGCCGCCTTCGGGTCCTTGGTCTGATCGACCTGGTACTCGTATGCGGGCAGACCGTCGGCGTCGACGATCCATCTCCCGAAGCGGCCGTTGCCGTGGTCGTGTCGGCTCGGCGCGGGCCATTCCGTGTCGAAGAACCGCTCGAAGGCGTGGGCGGGCGACCGGAAGGGCGCGGCCAAGGCGACGACGCACGCGTCGACCGCAATAGCGCAGGCAAGAAAGGACCAAGTCATAGGCGAATTGTACAGCCACACGGGCCTCTCGGGGCGAAGCCGGGCGTACTTGCGGATCTGTCGTCCATGCGTTCCCCGGATTGGGCCAGGTCCGTTCGCGGCCAACGCCGACTGGCCTGAGGGCCCGGCTTCGCCCTTCGGCAATCTGTCTTCGGTTTGAATATCCCTTCGGTCTGCGCCTCAGGGTCGAATACAGGCTCGAAGACCGGGCTTCGCCGCGGCGGACAGGTCGGCTCTGAACACAGCCGCCGCGCGAGTGGACGTGGAGACCGGCGGCCTTGGCACAATGGGCCAGCGAATCGTGCGGACGTCAACCCATCCTGAGGCCTTCGTCTTTGCGCCGGTTGAGCCTCACTCCGCAGCACCGTGCGGGCGAATGGTCAGGGCGTCCATGGGCGAGCACGCCAGGACACACGCGCCGCATCCCGGGCACTTGGCGTCATCGATGATCGGATACTCGCGCGAGTCCTCCGGCGTCGGCGTTCGGAGGTGGAGGGCATCGAAGGGGCATGCCTCCACGCACTCTGTCTCACACTGTCCCCACAACGCCGGCGTGCAGCGGTGCATGTCGAGCCGTGCGATCCCGATCGGCGCGTGGATCTTCTCGGCCAGGGACCGGATCGGGATGGCCCCGGACGGGCAGACCTGCATGCAGGCGTTGCAGTCCTCCCGGCAGTAGTCATGACGAAACGAGAGCACGGGCGTGAGCCAACCGGCGATCGTCTCGGAGTCCCAATCGAGCCGCATAGTCGTCCTTTATCGCCGGTACGGCCGAGCCGGTATCGCTCGACAACGGTCGGTAATTCGAGGATCATGCCGCATGGTGCGTAGGGGCTCTGCGCGACGACCGGCGGGCGCCGGGCGTCATCGCGAAGCCTTCCTCGGGGATCGTCGTTGCGATCCCCTGAACGAGGCGACAACGGACGGTGGAGGATCTCATCATGCGTACTCTGCAAGGCCAAACCACGCGACGTCGATTCCTCGGTGACCTGGGTACGTTGGGCGTGGCGACCTTGGCCGCGGAGGGGTTGCTTTCACATTCGGCATCTGCGGCCGGGGAGAAGCAGAAGGAGGGCACTTGGCAAATCGGCATCTACACCCGACCGTGGGGCAAGCACGACTACCGCGTTGCGCTCGACGAGATCGCCAAGGCCGGCTTTCAGTACGCCGGGCTCATGACGACGACGATGAAGCCCAAGCGTCGCCTGGTCATCTCCGCGGGCACCAGGCCGGAGGAGGCCGAGCAGGTGGCGGTCGAGGTCAAGAAGCGCGGCCTGAAGGTGCCCTCTGTCTACGGCGGCGGCATCGCCGTGCAGAAGTCGGTGGCCGAGGGCGTCAAGGACATGCGGCGACTCATCGACAACTGCGCCATCGTCGGTTCCGCGTCGCTCCTCATGGGCGGCATGGGCAACCCCAAGCACTACGATGCCTACTACAAGGCCATCGCCGAGTGCTGTGACTACGCGGCCGAGAAGAAGGTCGAGATCACGCTGAAGCCGCACGGGGGCACGAACGCCACGGGCCCGCAATGCCGCAAGTCGATCGAGAAGGTCGGGCACAAGAACTTCCGCCTGTGGTACGATCCCGGCAACATCTACTACTACTCCAACGGGAAGCTCAACCCGGTGACCGATGCGGCCTCTGTGGACGGCATCGTCACGGGCATGTGCGTCAAGGACTACAAGCACCCGAAGAACGTCATGCTCACGCCGGGCACGGGGATGGTGGACTTCCCGGCCGTGATGGCCCGGTTGTACGAAGGAGGATTCCTGGGCGGACCGCTCGTGATCGAGACGCTCAAGCCGGGTACGTTGCCGGAGGTCCTGACCGAGGCCAAGAAGGCCAGACAGTTCGTCGAGCAACTCGTGGCGAAGGTGCGTTGACAGGACGCGTCGTCCGGTAATGTTCGAAATGCCGGAGGAATCGACCGAATCCGTCAGGTTACTCCCCGCTAGCGCGCGGAACCTATCCTATAATTGAATGAGGAGAAAGCCCGAGGCGGGCCGATCCTCGACGAGCGGATCGAAGCGACAACCGAGTCCCCCACCGAAGGAGAGATTCGCTCCGCGGTTGAAAGGCTGGACGCGAGCCGACCGGAAAGGGGGGTAGGCGCCATGTCCAGCAGATCCACAATGAGGATCGTCGCAGGGCTCGCCGCGTTCGTTGTCCCCGCAGCCTCGCTGCTCGCCGCCACGGGAAGCTCGTTTTCGTTCGTCCTCATCGCCGACCCGCACATTCGCTGGAGCCACTACCAGGAAAACCGGGATCGCCTCGAGCAGTGTGTCCGCTGGATCAATGCCGAACGGGACACCGAGGACATCCATCTGGTCTTCGTGCTCGGCGATATCGGATGGGAGAGCAACGAGAACCGGCGAAACATCCAACACGCCAAGGAGATCCTCGACACTCTCTCCGTGCCGTACATACCCATCATCGGTGACGACGACATCCTCTTCGGCCGGGACGGCCTCGACTTCGCGGTGACGTTCGAGCCGGTCTATCGCGCGCTCGCGGCCGCGGCGGAGGATTCGAACTCCCCGATCACGAACTGGCGCCGGGCCAGGGTCGACATGCCCAGCCCCTACCGACGGAATGCCTACTGCTTCTTCCAGAACTTCGCGCTGGAGTACAAGGGCGTGCAGTTCGTCTGTGCCGATTGGTGCAGCCGCGACGGCAGCAAGTCGATCTTCAGGACGCAGGACGACGACGCGGATCTGCACGACTTTGCGGGCGGGACGTGGCCGTGGTTCCGGCAAACGCTCATCGAGTGCCCCCGACAGAAGCGGGACAACATCGTTCTGCTGACCCACAACCCGATGGTCACGCTGCGGGGTGGATGGTTCATGCGGACGGTCGCCAAGGGTCTGGCGTTCAGCCCGCGCGAGTTCGCCAAGCTCAGCGCCTTCCTGAACGATCCGGCCTACGGCCTGCGGGGCCACATCTACGCCAATTTCGCCGGGCACGTTCACTTTCAGGGGTTCCTGCCGGCCGACGCGAACCCCGACCGACTCGAGCTGCCGCGATGGCTGGTCGACCTGATGTCCGAGGAGACGGCGCGCAAGGCCTTCCCGCCGCTGCCGGGGTATGACGTGTATACGATCCAGGCCCCGCACGTGCCGCATCCGGCGTTCGGACCGCCTACGCACCCGGACGACGAGATCCGATTGCAGGTCGTGACCGTCTTCGAGCAGGAAGACCGGTTTGCGTATGAGCCGCGCTCGGTCCTGGTCAACGGTCCGCCGGCCTTTGTGGCGTACGGCCCTGATGCACCGCAGGGGTAGGCCAACCGAAGAAGTGGTTCACACTCTCTCTCGCGTCCCCACGTGGTATCCGCTTTATCGATCGTTGCCGCGGCGCACGCCTTGACTCCCCGCACATCCCAACTGGCCGACGCCGGGTCCATGTCGTAGGATGCAGCATCTCGAGCCGCATCGCCACGGCGGCGGTGAGGTCCTCCGAATAGTCCTTTGATGAGGTAGACGATGAACCGCGCATCCTTTTCGAGATTCCTTGCATCCGTCTTATTGGTCTGTTTCTGCGTCGGCGGTTCGGCGCCGGCCGCGCCCCAACAAGGGGTGTCGTTCGACGGCAAGAGCGCCTACCGCGCATGCGGCAAGGGCTCTGCGGTGAACCCGAAGGCAATGACGGTTTCCGCATTGGTCAAGCTCGCACACGTGCCGCGCTCGCAGGTCTTCGTCAACAGCGGCTGCGCGAATACGGGCTTCACGTTCTATCAGTTCCACGACAGAATCCGCATGCTCATCGCACACAAGGACGATGCCTACACGCACGCCAACGCGCCCGTTCCCGCGCTCGATACCTGGACGCACCTGGCGGGGACGTACGACGGCGAGCAGATCCAGCTCTACGTCGCCGGCAAGCCGGTCTCGACGACTCCCGCGGCGGGCAAGATGCACGAGTTGGGTCGCGATCTATTCCTCGGCGCGCTGGACCAGGGAGGACGCTTCCTCAAGGGTGAGATGGCCGACATCCGGCTCTGGAATCGGGTGTTGAACGACGACGAGGTCGCGGCCGTCTTTCGCGGCGAGGCGTCCGGAAGGCTCACCGAGGGGTTGATCGGACACTGGACCCGCAGCGGCCTGAAGGGCGGGACCTGGGCGAGCCGACCGCCCGCCAAGCTGACGGCCAAGAAGATCGAGAGGCGGGGCTTGCTCATCAACGAGAAGGACGAGGGCTACCGCGGCATCTGGTACTACAACCAGCCCTCGAACGACGAGTACGTCTACAAGTACAGCGGCGGACTGGGCACCTACTGCGCCAAGCACATCCCCCACGCCTTCTACGTCCAGGAGGTCGACAAGACATTCTTCACCTACGGTGGAACGACGAAGGAGAGCAATCGAAAGCTCATCCACATGGTCTCGTACTACGACCACAAGACGGGAATGGTGCCGCGGCCGACGATCCTGCTCGACAAGAAGACCTCCGACGCCCACGACAACCCTGTGATCAGCGTGGACGACGAGGGGTACATCTGGATCTTCTCCAGCAGCCACGGCACGTCGCGTCCGTCGTACATCTCGCGGAGCAGCAAGCCGTACAGCATCGAGCGGTTCGAGCTGATGTGGACGGGCAACTACTCCTACCCGCAGCCGTGGTTCGTCCCCGGCAAAGGCTTCCTGCTCATGCACACGTACTACCTCAAGGGCCGAACCAACGCGATCATGACCAGCCAGGACGGGCGGACGTGGTCGGACCGACGGCTGATCGCGCGGATCGCGCAAGGACACTATCAGAGCAGCCGCCCATTCAAGGACGTCAAGGTCGGTACGGCCTTCAACTACCACCCGGCCGGCAAGGGTCTGAACTGGCGAACGAACCTCTACTATATGGAGACGCACGACTTCGGCCAGACGTGGCAGAGCATCACGGGGGTGCGGCTCGAGCCGATGATCACCGAGATCAAGAACCCCGCCTTGGCCGTCGAGTACGAGAGCAAGGGCCTCAACGTCTACCTGAAGGACGTCAGCTACGACGCGAAGGGCAACCCGATCATCCTCTACGTGACGAGCAAAGGGTACGAGTCCGGGCCGGAGAACATGCCCCGCACGTGGACGACCGCCCGATGGACGGGCAGCGCGTGGGACGTCCAGGGTGGGGACATCATCTCGGACAACAACTACGACACCGGCTCGCTCTACATCGAGGCCGACGACTGCTGGCGGATCATCGGGCCCACGAAGGTCGGCCCGCAGCCGTTCAACCCCGGGGGCGAGGTGGCGATGTGGGTCAGCCGCGATCAGGGCCGGCACTGGAAGATGGTCCGCCAGATGACGAAGGGCAGCGACTACAACCACACGTACGTCCGCCGGCCGGTCGATGCGCACCCGGACTTCTACGGATTCTGGGCCGACGGCCACGGGCGTAAGCCCTCCGACTCGCGGCTGTACTTCTGCAACAAGGGCGGTGACGTCTTCCGCCTGCCGGTGAAGATGACGGCCGAGATGCAGACGCCGGAGAAGGTGAACTGAGCGGCACGTTGGAGTGAGACCATGCCGAAGGACGTACCGAATGTCCTGTACGAGCGGAGCCGTCCGCTCGAGGACGCGAAACAGAAGTAGCACGCTGCCCGAGTCGCTTCTCCGCCTTTCGTGCCTTCCGGTGCGGCAGCCGATACGGCCGCGGATCTACCAGATCACGTGCGAGGACCCGGGGGGCGTGGGTCGCGTGCGGTGGTTCCGGTGCAGCAGGTCGAGTGCCTGGTCGGCCGCGTTCCCCGACGCGCCGGTCTTGACGTGCGGATCGATCACCTCGGCCAGCACGTCGGCCATCCGCTCGCGTTCCTGCGGGGAGCTGAGCAGTCCGACCGCCTTGGCGATGATCGGCTCGGTGCTGCGGTAGAAGGGCATGAACTCGGGCACGACCTCGCGGCCGGCCAGGATGTTCACCATGCAGAAGTACTTCGTGTGGATCAGCCAGCGTCCCAGCAGGTGGTAGCCGATTCGCGAGGCGTTGTACATCACGATCATCGGCCGATGAAAGTAGGCGGTCTCGACGGCGGCGGTCCCACTGGCCACGAGGACCATGTCGGACGCGTTGATCATGTCCAGGTGGCGACCCCGATGGACCGGGATGTCCTTGCCTCGCGCGCGAAGGATTTCGCGGACGACGGTCTCCGCCCGCTCGTCCGCCGCGGAGACCATCAAGCCGACGCGGGGAAAGCGTCGTCGCAGCGCATCGGCCACCTCGAGCTGACCGGGCAAGACCTCTTCGATGACGTGCTTGCGGCTCCCCGGAAGGATCGAGACCACGAGATGATGATCGCGCCGCTGCTCCGCGATGAAGGCCTCGTCGCGTCGGTACCGCGCCAGCGCGTCCCAGAGCGGATGGCCGACATAGACGGCGTCGATGCCGTGGCCGCGGAAGTAGTCCTCCTC
>CAZKCX010000270.1:0-8651 GCA_964550865.1 uncultured Planctomycetales bacterium | reverse complement strand
TTCGACACGATCGCCGTTACCCTGCTGGAAGGACAGAAGCCCCGGATCCGCCACACGCCCGACGCCTTTCGAGGTGCGTAGCCCCCTTGCCCATGGATCGACACACCGACACATCCACCACGGAGCTCGTCGACTCGCACTGTCACCTGACCTTCGACGCGCTGGCGGAGAACGTGGACCGTGTCTTTGCCCTATCAGCGGAATTGGGCGTGCGACGCTTCGTCACCGTCGGAACGGACATCGCCGACAGCCGTGCGGCCCTTAAGCTCGCCAGGCAATATGACGGCATCTGGGCGACCGCGGGCGTACACCCCCACGAGGCGGGCAAGACGGACGAGTCGACGTGGACCGAGCTCGTCCATCTCCTCGAGCTCGGCGAGGCGGTCGCCCTCGGCGAGACGGGTCTTGATTACCACTACGACTTCAGCGACCACGCCAGCCAGCGCAACGCCTTTGCCCGACAAATCGAGCTGGCCGAGCGATTCGACCTGCCCCTGGTCATCCACTGTCGGGACGCCGTAGACGATGCGCTTGCCCTCCTCGCCGAGACCAAGGCGCGGGGCCCCCACGGCGTCTTTCACTGCTTCACGGGCACCGCCGCCGAGGCGGCCCGGATCCTAAATGCGGGGTGGTACATCTCCCTGGCCGGCATCGTCACGTTCAAGAACGCACACGACCTCCGCGAAGCCGCGAAGGCCATCCCGATCGATCGGCTGCTGCTCGAGACGGACGCTCCCTACAACTCCCCCGAGCCGGTGCGCAAGGTCCGCCCCAACATCCCCGGCCATGTCGCCCACACGTGCGCCTTCCTGGCCTCGTTGCGGCGGATCGCCACGCCCGAGCTCGCCGCTCGCTGCAACGAGAACGCCCAAGCCCTGTTCCGTCTGAGGGGCGGATCCCCACGCTGATCGGGCGCTTGCTCAGGACGCCGTCGTGCAAACCTCATCCATCACCACCCGGTCACCCCGGTGTGGGCGCCCTGCGAGACCTCTCGGCCCCTATCCAGGCGGAGGGCGGTTCCCCGACGCGATTCGTGAAGACGAGCAGCTCGCGCGAGACCAAAAAGGGGAAGGCCCGAAACGTCTCGGACCTTCCCCGTGCGTGGGGGTGGAACATCCGTAGTCTTCCGGTCGTCGGCTAGAAGCTCGGCTCAACCGCCGCGCCGCCGCCGAAGCCCCCACCGAACATCGCCTGCAGCGCCACGTCCTTGATGGCAACCAGCAGTTCCGTCGGCAGGATGATATCCAGTCGACCATAGTTCTTCTCGGCCGAAACGGCGACGCCCAACGGCGCGTCCACCGGAGCCATGACCGGAATCTCTTGCGAGCCCATCACGGTCTTGATGACCTTCAGCAGTTCGTCGACGCCCAGGTACATCTCGAAGAACCGACGACGCGGCATCTTCGCGCGGACCTTCTCGACGCCCTTGACCTCGGCCAGCGGGCTCTTGCCGGCGGCCGCGTCCTTCATGATCTGCTCCATCTTCTTGCTGCCGCCGCCGAGGGTCACCACGATCCGCTTGTCTCCGGCCGGAGCCAGACGAACCAGGACGCCCTCTTCACCGAGGATCTTCTTGGCCATGTCCGCCGCGCCCTGCATCTGCGGATCGGAACCGGCCGCCTTGCTGAGATCGAGGGTGATGTGATCCACGGAGACGTCGCCGATCTTCTCGGCATCGGACTTGTAAGCAAGCGTGGACATCACGCTGGCCGCCGTCTCGTCCTTGAAGACGCCCTTGTACGCCTCCACGACCTTCTTGACCTTGGCCATTGTGCCCTTCACGTCGTCGGTCTGGAGAACCTCCGCGAGACAAATCATGCCCGAGTCGGGGGGAGCCCCTTCCGGAGGCAGGCTCACGGAAACCCCGATGTTGGTCATGTTGCCCAGGATCTCGTAGCCCATCGTCTGGATGGCCTGCATCTTCTCCTTGTCGATGATCTGGCTGACCTCGGGACGCGACATGATGGCATCCATGATCATCTTCCCGAGCATGCCCTGCTCTTCGCTCTTGGTTCGCTCCAAACCGAGGGCCACGATGAAGTTGTCCCCGGGCAGCCCGGCCAGCAGCGGCGGCTGGACGTCCTTCTGCGAGGCGATCATCTTCGTGATGCCGCCTTCCTTGCTGAACGTCAGATACGCCGCGAGCTGCACCCCGGCGTCGTCCATGGTCAACGCGAGCTCCAACGCCTGGATCTGATCGAGCAGGTCGACGATCTTCTGCGCCTCCTGCTGAATCTTCTCTCCCGCGTCCGGGTCGGCGTCCATCTGATCCATCATCATCATCGCGAAGACCTGACCGGCCAGAGGCTTGGCCATCTCGATGGCCGGACGCAGGTTTACCATCGCGTAGATGTCCGACTTCTTGTACCGGCCGGTCTGCTCGTCGCTCATCAGCCCGGCGATGCCCTTTTCGGCCTTGCCGGTGAACTCGACCGAGCTCTTGTCCATGCCGATGACGACGAAGCCCCCCTTCTCGACGACGAAGAGCTCCTGCCCCATGATGTCAATCATCTTCGTGCTGTTGCCGGCGTCCTGGGGCTCGAAGACCTCGAGCAAGGCCTTGGAATTCGTCGTCGGGACGAGGATCGCCAGATCGTCCGGCGGCATGCCGTACTCCATCGGATCCAGCAGGACCACGCCCAGACCCGCGTCCTCGCGCAGACCCTCCGCGATGCCGAGCTGCCCCATCAGCAGAGCGATCGGCGAACCGACCGGGAAGTTGAGCTGCTCGAGCAGGGTCGCGATCTTGGCGTCAAAGCTCCTGACGTTGGGAATGGCGGCGAAGCCCCAGGCAGTCCCGGGAATCGCCTTCAGCAGATCCTTCGGACCCGCGGCCTTTGTGGCGGCCGGCTTCTTGGCCTCGGCCGCCGGCTTTTTGGCCTTGGCGGCCTCCTCGGCACGAACCTGCGGCACGAGGGCGAGAACCATCCCCAACGCCGCCAGGCTGGAAAGCCACTGCTTCTTCTGAGTCATTCGATTGTCTCCTTGTAAAAATCCTCGAAACGGACAAGCGTTGCCTTGTATAGCAGACCTGCGAGCGAAGCGTCAAGCAGCGATCCTCGGACGTGACAACTTCCGACATCGGACCACAGGCCTCCAACGGGTCGAAACCGCTGCTGCTCCTTCAAGGGGGCCTCAACGCGGCGCGCAGGCACATCGCCGGCGGGCCATCATCGTGCCCTCGGCATGCCGCCCCGCCACCGGCTCCAGGCCCTTCATGCGGCTCGGGGCTCCTGACCACCTAAGGAATGGCTTGGGTAGGCAAACGGGTTGGAAGGAGGTCCCGACAAAAGGGAAGAGGGCCCGCGACGACATTGGCCGCGAGCCCTCCCCCTGCTCTCACGCCCTGGGAGGAGCTCCCCGTGACGTTTCGGAGCGATGCCGAGGCGGCCTACAGCAGGTTCAGCACCTGACCGGCCTGCTGGTTCGCGATGCCGAGCATCTGCATACCGGCCGTCATCAGGACGTTCTGCCGGTTCAGCTCGGCCGTCTCGGTCGCGTAGTCTACGTCGTTGATGATGCTGCGAGCATCGTTGAGACCCTTCTGCGTCGCCTGGAGGCTGTTGATCGAGGTCTGGACCTGGTACTTCTGGAAACCACCGATCCGACCACGAGCCTCGGCCACATCGGCCAACGCTTCCTTCACGATCGTCAGGGCCTTCGTTCCGCTCGCCGACAGCTCATGGCTGCCACCGCTCTTGACCTCGTTGAGGAAGCCCGTGCCTGTCTTGCCCAACGTGTGGCTGAAGAGCGAGCTGATGCCGAGGACCTCCCGCGTGCTCGTGTCCGAGCCGAGCTGGAAGGTCGCGCCACCACCGCTGACCGTGACGTTGAAGCTGTTGGCGTCCGCGTCGCCGGTGCTCGTCAGCGTAAACGTACCGCTCACGCCGTTGCTGTTGAAGCTGATCTTGTTGCCATCGGCCGCGGCCGACTGGCCGTTCACCGTAACCACGGCGTCCGCACCGTTCTCGACGTGCGTGTCGTTCCATCCGCCCGCTCCGCCACCGGAGATGACGTCGAGGCTGATGAACTGATCGCTGCCGGTTTCCGTCGTCGCGAAGACGATACCGTTCCCGGTGGCCGCCGTCGCGCTGACGCCCGTCTGGTCCTTCACGGCGTTGATCGCGCTGATCTCGGCCGCACGATCGTCGGAGTCCGAGACCTCGACCGTCGCCGAACCGAGCTCGCCCGTGATCGTCATCGTCATCGCGCCCGTCGACGAGTTCGTCGTCGAGTAGGCGGCGAAGTCGGACGCGGTCGTGACCTCAACGGCCACCGTCGCCGAGCTCGAGCCGGCCTGACGGGAGTACAGACGGATGTCCTCGGCATTGCCGCCGGCCTCGGTCGCCTGGATGCTGAGCTGACCGTTGAGCAGGTGCTTGCCGGAGAACGTCGTCGTGCGGATGATACGATCGATGCTGCTGATCGCCTGGTCGATCTGGGCCTGGTTCGCCGCACGCTCGGAGTCACTAATCTGATCCCCAACCGAG
The DNA here is from genome assembly GCA_964550865.1 of uncultured Planctomycetales bacterium. Classification (GTDB taxonomy): domain Bacteria; phylum Planctomycetota; class Phycisphaerae; order UBA1845; family JAFGLZ01; genus JAFGLZ01. The sequence goes on along the minus strand of CAZKCX010000270.1, from coordinate 4,161 downwards.
CCGGCCACCAGCGTCTCGATGTCCGTCAGAAGGCTCTCGACCTCCGTCAAGGAACCGTCGGCGACGTCGAGCATCGCGTTCGTGCGCTGGTTGTTGCTGATGGCGGCGGTTACTGCGGTGTATTCTGCGTCGAGGGCTTTGAGAGCGATGAGTCCGGCGGGGTCGTCTTTCCCGGCATTGATCTTGTTGCCGGTGGTCATGCGTTGCGTTGTGTTTGTCTGAGCCAGCGATGTGCGGTTCAACTGGTTCAGAATTGTCAGTGTGTTCTGACTGTTGACTGTGATTGCCATGTGTTTGACCTTTCCTTCGCGCGGCGATTGGGTTAACGGGACAACAATGACCGAACGAAGGGAAGCTAAGATATAACCTCAAGGCGACCAAAGAACCGACAAGAAAAAGCGCATAATCGTTGCAACTCATGGCCGGACGATGTATTACGAATGTTAAGCTGGGCAAACTTCAAGGTCCGATTTTCGTCGTATCCCCATAAGAGCCGCCCAGCCGATCGAGGTAGCTCGGACCTTGCCGACGTGGAGCCCTGAACCGAAACTTTGCATCCCGAACCGGAGGAGACCATGATCAAATCCATTAGCTATTGGGCATTCCCGGGCGGACTCGCCGGGCAAATGGACATCGAGGAGGCCATCAAGAAAGCGGCCGCCGCCGGCTACGAAGGCATCGAGCTCGCCATCGCCCGAACGGGCGAGTTGACACACCAGACCTCCGAGAAACGATGCAAGCAGATCATCGCCGCTGCGCGCGAGAGCAAGATCAAGATCGTCTCCACCGCTACCGGCGAATTCTGGGCGACCTCTCTCACCGACCCGAAGGCCAGCGTCCGAAAGCGCGCGCTATCCTTCTTGAAGGCGTCGCTCGAGGTCACCGCCCGGCTCAAGGCGGGGGCGATGCTCGTCGTCCCGGGTTGCGTGCATGCGGACTTCATCCCCGGCTGCCCGGAGGTCCCCTACGACGAGTGTTACGGCACCGCCCTCAGGCAAATCCGCGAGGCCGCCAAGACCGCCGAGAAGACCAAGACCTACATCTGCATCGAGAACGTGTGGAATAAGTTCCTGCTTAGTCCGCTCGAGTTCAAACAGTTCATCCAGGACTGCAAGAGTCGGTGGGTGGGCGCGTACTTCGACGTCGCCAACAACCTGCCCTACGGCATCCCCGAGCACTGGATCCCCATCCTGGGCAAGCGCATCAAACGCGTGCACTTTAAGGACTACAAGAAAAAGGTGAACCCCGACGGCTCGGTCACCTGGACGGGGTTTCCCGAGGGGTTTGAGATCCCGCTCGGCAAGGGGCACGTGAACTTCCCGGCCGTGCTGGCCGCGTTCAAGAAGATCGGATACAAGGGTCCCGTCACGTACGAATGGCTGAACTTCAGCGGGGACCCACGCGTGGTCCGTCGCTGCAGCCGAGAGATGGATCGTATCCTCAAGCGATAGGCACTCCCGCAACCGGAGACGAACCGATGGAGATATCCCTGGCAGGTTGGAGCATTCACCGACGCTTCTTCGACAAGAAGCTCACGCTCGTCGAGTACCCGAAGACGGCCGCCGAGGAGTTCGAGATCTTCCTCATCGAGCTTAACTCCCCGTTCTTCGACTACGAAGACCCGGACAACCAGGCCACCAGCCTCGTTAAGGCCTCGAACATCGCCGACATCAAGCAGGCCGCCGCCGACGCGGGTGTGCAATGCCTCAGCATCGCCGTCGACGGACACGGCAATCTCGCCGCCCTGGACGAGGAGGAGCGCACGGCCGCCGTGGAAAATCATCGCAAGTGGTTCGACATCGCCAAGGTCCTCGGATGCACCTCGTTCCGAGCCAACAGCGGCGGGCACGGCCCTGAGGGCACCGAGGAAGAGCAGATCAAGCGGTGCACGCAGAGCTTCGCCGAGCTGGCCGAGATCGGCGCGGCGAGCAATCTCGTCGTGACGATGGAGAACCACGGCGGCATCAGCTACGACCCGGACGTGATCGTCCGGATCATGAAGGAGGTCGACAGCCCGTACTGCCGGGTGCTTGCCGACTTCCTCAACTGGCCCGATGAGGACGACAAGCTCGCCAACCTCGAGAAGGTCGCCCCCTACGCCTTCGCCACGCACGCGAAGTTCTTGAGCTTCGACGCCAGCGGCGAGTCACCCGAGATCAACGCCGGCCGCGCCGTACGGATCCTCCGCGACGCCGGGTACGACAACCCCTACGGGATCGAATACGAAGGCCAGACCGACGACCACGAGGGCGTGCTCAAAAGCAAAGAGCTCCTGCTGAAGTATGCGTAGGGCCTCACCCGGGCCGAATCGCTGTGGCACAGCCGCCCCCGACTGTGGTGTGGAACAGCCGCCCCCGACTGTGGTGTGGCATAGTCGCCCCCGACTGTGGTGTGGCAAAGTGGCCCTCCACTTGGTGGGCAGGACAGGCAATCGCCCAGCCGAGTATTGTGTTTCACAAGTAGCACGACCACGGCAATGTCCATGCGTGCCACGGTTGTTGCCCGAGCCGCCGGATTCATCCGGCGCGGCCGCGCGGCATGAATGCCGCGCCTCGGGCACGTAGTCGCGATACTTCTGAAATGCAGCCGAGGGCGGCTTGCAGTGAGCCAGACCGAACCGCTGGGCCACAACCAGCTCCCCACTGATCGGGCAACGTCCCTGATCGACACTGAGCCCAGCGAAGGCACCGGAGACGTCCTCGGGGCATCGGAGGAAACCAGTGAGACACATGAATCGGATTGGTCGACTGGTGGCGGCGAGCCTGCTACTCGCCGCCAGCACGGCCGTCGGCCAAGACAACAATGCCGATCTCCTCGCCGGCGCCGACGCCCGCATCGAGAAGCACCGCAAGGGGGACGCGGTCGTCCGCGTCGTGGATCCCTCGGGCAAGCCGGTACGTGACGCGAAAGTCCGCGTCGAGATGACGCGCCACGCCTTCCGCTTCGGGTCCAACATCTTCATGTGGGGACGCTTCAAGCAGCCGGAGTTCGAACGCCTCTATCGCGAACGATTCGCCGAGGTCCTCAACTTCGCGACGCTGCCCTACTACTGGGCCTGGTACGACGCGAGGAACGACCAACCCGGGCACCCCTACCGGGAGAAGGTCGCGACGTGGTGCCGCAAGCACGCCATCACGCCGAAGGGACATCCGCTAGCGTGGAACTGCGGCGATCCACCCAACTTGCCGGCCGATCCCGACGCGATCTTCCGCCTCCAGCTCGAACGCATCCGCGATTGTGTCACACGGTTTCGCGGCCTGATCGAGATCTGGGACGTCGTCAACGAGGCCACGCACTACGATCGTCCCGGCTTCTACAAGCGATCTCCGAAGCTGACCAAGACGTGGGACCACGTCGGCCGGCTACCCTTCGCCAAGCGGTGCTTCCTCACCGCCCGGAAGGCCAACCCCAAGGCGACGCTGCTGATCAACGACTATCGCACCGACGAGAAATACGCCGAGCTGATCGAGCAGCTCGTCGACGAACAGGGCATGCGACTCTACGACACGATCGGCATCCAGAGCCACATGCACTTCGGCGTCTGGCAGACGGAACACATCTGGCAAGTCTGCGAGCGCTTCGCGAAATTCGGCGTGCCGCTGCACTTCACCGAGATCACGGTGGTCTCCGGCAAGAAGCCCAAGAAGGGCGCGGGGGCGTGGAAGACCGACCCCCGCGGCGAGGAGGTCCAGGCCCGAGAGACCGAACGCTTCTACACCATGCTCTTCAGCCATCCCGCCGTTGAGGCCGCCACGTGGTGGGACTTCAGCGACGCCGGCGCCTGGAAGCGGGCCCCCGCCGGTTGGCTCCGGAAGGACCTGACACCCAAGCCGGTCTTCCACCGGATGAAGGAGCTCATCAAAAAGAAATGGTGGACCACGCTCGACGGCAGGACCGACGCGAAGGGGGAGTTCCGGTTTCGCGGGTTCAAGGGCGAGTACAAGGCCACCGCGCGAAGCGCCGACGGGAGGAAGGCCGAGGGCACGTTCACGCTGAAGGACCAGGGCAACGTCGTGGTTCGCATGGGTACGTAATCCCAACCCGCAGCGCCCGGAATCCGAGGTTGCCCCATCAAGCCGACCGGTCCCAATGCCGAGAATCCAAGGGACTGAGTCTCTGCTTGACTCCGGTTGATAAGTTTGGTATATGTTAGGTATTACG
>CAZKCX010000269.1:0-8661 GCA_964550865.1 uncultured Planctomycetales bacterium | reverse complement strand
CCGCCCACGTGGAACTGCACCATGTAGTCCATCGTCCCGTAGCGGGTCTTGGTCTCCTTGATCACGCGCATGGCCTTCTTGTGGCCGTCGGACAGGCCTTGCCACCTCATCGCCGGATAGCACGAAGCGAAACCGTTGAGCTTGTACCACACCATCCACTCGAAGAAGTCCGCACCGCCCAAGGAGTACTCGGCCGTGTAGCGCGTCGTGAAGGTCGGCCAATCGACGAGGCCCGCACACCGAACGACAAGGCGTCCGTCCTTGACATGGATGAGCTGCAGCAGCGAGGCCAGTCCGTTGACGAGGCCCTGGTTGTCCTTGCCGGCACAGAGGATGCCGAGGGGGCCGATCTCCAGCAGATAGCCCTGCGGCCTGAGCGAGTCGGCCGCGTCGTGCAGCTCGTAGCGGTCGAGCAGGTACTTGGCGTTCGCGTCGCCCGCGAGCGCGAAGAGGATGGGCAGGCTCTGGGTACTGTCGGGCGTCCGCCAGTCCTTGTCGAATTGGTTCGTGTACGCCTCCATGCGCCGCTCGAACAGGCGGAGGAGCAGATCGCGCGCGGGCCCGAAGTACTCGACCATCGGCTCACAGAGCCGGTAGCCTTTCGGACCGTCGTAGAGGACGACCGTCTCGTCACGATAGACGGCCTCTCGCGGCGCGGGCACGACTTGTCCGGAGTAGAAGGGCTGGCCGATCGCGCGGGTGAGCTGTTCATCCGACGGCGTCGTCGTCGCCGGCGCCGCGCCGGCGTGCGCGATGATCGCCACCACGGCGATCAGCAGCCCTTGCCGAGCAACCATGTCTCCTGGAGCCCAATGCCCGCGCTGGAGGAAAGGAGCGCCCGATCGGCCCGTGAGACGGCAATGTGTCATGTCGCTCTCCGTGTCATACGAAATCTCCTGCATCCCCGTTCTCGGCCACTGAGCCGATCCTCCGCGGATCCCCCGGAAGGTCCATCACCTCTTCCTGCCGAACGCGCGGTACATCTCCCACTGATCATGCGCGGCGATGTTGAGCGCCTCGTGCATGAGCACGCCGTCGGCGCCGGAGGCGAAGACCTTCTCGAGCATCGTCCGGACGACCGGTACCGTGAACGAGCCGAGACGTTTGCCCGTTCGCTCTTCCTCGCCCTTCCAATACCACGACCAGAGCGTGAGCCATCGCGAGATGGTGACCGGGCGCTTGGCGCGCTTGCGGAAGTACTTGGGGTTCGCCGAGTCGGCCTGCGTCTCGAAGTGCGGCAGGATGTGTTCCGGATCACGTCCCGTGGCCGCATCGCCGCCGATGACCAACTCGTCGACGAGCCCCTCATCGAGCCATCGCTCCCACTGCCAAAAGCACTTGTCCAACGCGCCGAGCCGAGGGGCGATCTTGCCGTTTCGCTGCCAACTGACGGCCATCGCCAGCTTCGCCCCGGCCTTGCGGACGTGTTGCGACGCCTGGCGGACGTAGTCCGTATAGAAGTCGCCCTGGACGCGGCTGAACTTGGCGAGATCGTAGTGCCCCGGCTCGCGGGGGTCGCCGCCGTAGAGCTTCCTGTAGCGCTCGATCACCGGCGGGTTGAAGCCGTACTCGGTCTGCCGCAGCTTCATGTTCGAATGCGTTCGGTTGGAGAAGAGGACGCCGTCGGGCTCATAGGCCAAGACCTCGTCGACGTGCCCGAGGCAGTACGTTACGACCTCGGGGTGGCCGAAGCAGTAGACGCCCCACATGCAGTCCTTGCCATCCCGGCTGCGAAGCTGCAACTCGGGGTGCTCGTGGGAGAAACGGCTCTGGAGCTTGCCGGGCTTCTCGCGGGAGCAGCCGGATCCCGCGTCGTCGAAGGGCGTGAGCCACGCGTAGCACTCGATCCCGACCTCGTGGGCGGTCTCGACCGCCGCTGCAAACGGGTCGTACGTCTCGAGCGTCTTGACGAAGACGGCGTGATGATCAGGACGCTCCTTGAACTTCTTTGGCCGCATGGCAACGCGTCCACAGACCGCGATGCGGAAGTTGATCCGCGTGAAGCCCACCTCGGCCGCCCGGCGGATGACGGCCTGGAGCTTCGCCCTCGGGTAGACGCCGTCGACCTGACCGAGCATAGTCGAGTCGGCCGGCATGGGCGCCTTCACGCCGAGCAAATCGTAGTAGTCGATGTTGAGCTGAAGACGCGGTCCGCCCTTCGCCGGCGGCTCGGCACCGAAGGCCAGGGGGGCAAACGAAAGTAGGATCGTCGGCAAGACTCTCATCCGAATTCCTCGTGCGATTCCTTTCGTAGGTCTGATTCTCATGCTTGCGAGCTGAAAACGGTGTTCTGCTGCGCTCTGGCCCGGGCCTGCGAGAACTGTCCCTGAACCGCAACAAGAAGCGCAAGGAACAACAGGACGAATGCGAATGTCGCCATGCTGATCAATTCGTCGCTGCTCTGCAGAAACAGCTGGACCTGCATTGACTGATTCCCCGCCCATGCGTGCCTCCCTTCGATCCAGAAGACCTGTTTCAAGACTACGTAGGCGCTGTTCGTGATCCAACTGAAGGCAAGAGCTGCCAAGCAGGCGAGGCTGACGCATCGGACAAGGCGAGATGGAAGGCGATCGCCCAGGCGCTTCATATAGAGAGGTAGGCAGACGAGGTATACGGCGACGATCGCGTGCCCGACCAGCTCAATCCCGTTGGACAACCGCGCGTTCCACATGCTGGCGTAACCTGGTTTGATTCCGGGAAAGATGAACAAGGCCGACAGAACAACGGGTAGGCCAACGCGACAGCACGTCCTCAATGCGTCGCCGTGGGCCGGCCGCCCGCTCCAGAGATCGGGTCCGCAGAGATACCACACACCCACCAGAAAGATGATCGTGGGGATGTAGTACCACGAGAATTCCCATAACCCGGTGAGACAGAAGGTATCCCTGACGCTTCCACTGACGTCCAGGTCCCAGAACAGAAGGCCTTCAGGTAGAGACCAGAGTGCGAAGAAGACAGACGCACAGCACAGCAGTCTGGCTCCCGTTCGCAGCCTGCGTAGCCAAGTCGGATCGCGAAACTGAAGCAGGGCGTCGGTTGTCTTGTGGACCGGGACACCGCACTCGGGGCAGGCGCCGCTTGGCGATAGACCGCGCAGGTTGTATCCACATGACTGGCACGGCGTGTCAATGGAGATCGGCCCGCCCGCCATTGCCGGGGGTGCTCCGTCGCTTCTGTCGGGCGCTTGGTCTTCTTCACCAACACCAAGCTCGGCACAGCACGGTTTCAATGCCGTAAGGGGTTCAGAGCCGGGCCGTCCTCGGCCCGGTCGGACACCTTTGACGCGCAGCGACCGGCCTGGGGACAGGCCGGCTCTGAGAACAGACTGACTTTCGCTGAAGCCGCGATCCGGTCCTAACCTTCTCTACGTACTCTCACGGCTATGGCGAGGACCCCTGGTACCTCTCTGGTCCCTGATCCCTGATCCCGGCTCCCGGCTGTCTCATCTCACAGCACATACGGCGCTCGGCGCGTGCGATCGATCAGCTTGTTCGCCTCGTCGTCGCCGAGGAAGCGCTCCTTCTCCGGATCCCATTTGAGCTTCCGTCCCGTCCAGCGGGCGATGTTGCCCAGATGGCACATCGTCGAGCTGCGGTGGCCGATCTCCACGTCGGCGATGGGCAGCTTGCGCGATCGCATGCAGTCGAACCAGTTGCCCATGTGGTCCTCGGATTTCTCCAGGTGGACCTCGTCGGACCGGATGGGCGTCTTTCCGATGCTCTCGGGCCAGGTCCGGTACTTGCGTCGCACGACGAGGATCTTGCCCTTCTCGCCCTCGAAAAGCCCGCCGCCGCCGCTCGCCTTGCCGTCGAGGTGCACCTCGAGACCGTTGGCATAGCGGAAGCGGACCTCGCAGGTCAGTCCCTCGCCCACAGGCCAGACCTCCGTCGGGCCGGACTTGTCCGTGCCGAGCGCCCACTGGATGATGTCCAGGCCGTGCGCGCCCCAGCCGGTCATCTCGCCGCCGGAGTAGGGCCGATAGCTGATCCATCCCGTGGGGTGAGGCCTCGGCAGGTAGAGCTTCTTGTTGTAGGGCCGCGGCTCGGTCGGTCCGCACCACATGTCCCAGTCGAGGCCGTCGGGCACCGACTCGGCGGGGTGCTTGGGCGTGTCGAACGGGCTAGGGTAGTTCGCGCCGTGGACGAGCTTGAGCTTGCCGATCCGGCCGTTGCGGATCAGCTCGCAGCCGAAGCGGCACTGGCTCATCGACCGTTGCTGGCTGCCGGTCTGACAGATCCGCTTGTGCTTCCGTGCGGCGTCGACCATGAGTCGGCCCTCGCGGATCGTCAGCGTCATGGGCTTCTCGATGTAGACGTCCTTGCCGGCCTGCATGGCGTGGATCGAATTCAGGGCGTGCCAGTGGTCGGGCGTGCTGATGATCACGCCGTCGACGTCCTTGTCCTCGAGCAGCTTGCGGTAGTCCTGATATTTCTTCCAGGTTGCGCTGCCGCAGAATGAATCCATCCGGTCCGTGTGCACGTCGCTGACGGCGACGATCTGCGCGGCGTGGCCGTCCTTGATGGACTTTGTCACCATGCCACGAAGTCCGCCGGCCCGCCGCCCGACGGCGATGAATCCGAGACCGATCTTGTCGTTTGCGCCCGGACGTCCCGGGGCGGCCAGCACGTGTGAGGGGACGAAGTACGGCGCGGCGAAGCCTGCGGCCGCGGTCGTGGCGCCCTTGCGAAGCAGTTGACGTCGCGTGAGTCGTTTCGGCTCTGCCATGGATGGCCCTCCATTTCGTTTCGATTTCGGCAAAGCCGCATTATAGCCGTCGGCGGGAGTTGCCGAAACGGCTCGCATGAGTTGTGGAAAAGGGGGACAGGCTACTTTTCTCTGGTCTTCTCCCCACAGGGCCCTACCGCAACGCCGAAGAAAAGTAGCCTGTCCCCCTTTTCTCAGAAGACGCCGGCGAAGACGACGTAGGCGAAGAGCAGACCGATCGTGCCGCCGACCAGCAGGTAATAGCCCATCGGCCAGATGGTCTTTCGGATCAGCGCGCCCTCGACGCCGACCAGGCCGACCGTAGCCGAGGCCGCGACCACATTGTGCACCGTGATCATGTTCCCCGCCGCGCCACCGTACGCCTGAAGTCCGAGCACGACGAGGTGCGGCGTCCCCGTCTCGTCGGCGACACCATATTGAAAGAGCGCGAACATCAGATCGCTGACCGTATTGCTTCCGGCGACGAACGCGCCCATGGCCCCGATGACGGGCGCAAAGAACGGCCACGCGCCGCCGACCATCTCCGCCGCGGCGGCCGCCAACGTCAGCGGCATGCTCTGGAAGCCGGATGTATTGAGCTCCGGCCCGGAGTCGATGAAGACCCGCACCAAGGCCACCGCGAAGATCAGCGCCAGCGTCGGCGCAGCCAAGAGATGGGCAGCGTCACGCCATGCGCCTGCAAGCTCGGATCCGCGCATGCGGTGAACCCAGAGCATGAGCACCGAGACGACCATGAACACCGTCCCCGGTAGGTAGAGCAGCGGCAAGCTCTCGGAGATGCCCGTGCCGAGGATGTCCTCGTACCGTATCGCCACCGAGCTGAGCCAACCCTTCAGCGGGAGGAAAGGCAGGCGCGTGAGCACGAGCAGCCCAGCCACAAGGAGGTAAGGCAACCAGGCTCGAAGCAGACTCATCCGCGGGACGACGTCATCCGCCTCGGGCTCGATGCTGCCGGACCATTCCGGCTCCCACGCCTCCGCCGGCGGGAAGTCCCACGTGGGTACGTCCTTCAGCAGGAATCGCCGCCTGGCCGCCGGCACGACGACCGCCAGCCCGACCAGCGCGCCGAGCAGAGAGGGGAACTCCGGTCCGAGCAGAAGCGCGAACGCGAGGTACGGACCCGTGAACGCTATGCCCGCGAAGAGGGCAAACCGCCAGACGCCCAGTCCCTCGCGCAGGGATCGGTTCGCCCCGAAGAACCGCGTCATCACGCAGACCAGCACGAGCGGGAGGAACGTGCCCGCGATGGCGTGCGGCATGGCCGCGAAGACGCCGATCCGTCGGGTGAACTCGACCTTGTCCATGCCGGCCTCGGCGGCCGCGGCGAAGACCGGATCCAGCGATTCGCCCATGCCGATGATGATGGGCGTGCCGACGGCCCCGAACGTGACCGCCGTCGACTGGATGATGAGCGCGACCGTGACGGCGGCCATCGCCGGAAAGCCGAGCGCCAGGAGCAGCGGGCCACAGATGGCCGCCGGCGTGCCGAAGCCGGATGCGCCCTCGATAAAAGAGCCGAAGAGCCAGGCGACGATGATGGCCTGCACCCGGCGGTCCGGCGAGATGTCCAGGAACCCACGGCGGATGACCGTCAGCGCGCCGCTGTGCCGCAGCGTCATGAGCAGCACGATCGCCCCGAAGATGATCCACATCAGCTTGCCGCAGAGCAGCACGCCCTTGATGCTGGCCGCCGCCACCGCCACGACCGGCATCTTCCACATCGTCAAGGCCAGCACCGCGGTGATCACGTAGCCGAGCGGCATCGCCCGAACGGCGGGCCACCGGAGGGCGACGAGAAACACGAAGATGCTGAGGATCGGCAGCAGGGCGAGCAGGGCGGCGACCGTATCGGACATGCGGACCTCGATGGGAAACCAAACTCAGGGCGAAGGGAATCCAGCCGCGACCGATTGTACATGCGTGGGTGTCCCTGCCAAGGGCACGAACGCGATTGCGCGCGTCCTCCGCTCTACTCCTTGGCTGGCCCACCTCTTCACTTGTCCCGTCTTCGACCCTGTCTTCGACCCTGAGGCTCAAACCCGAAGGGAGGCTCAGACCCGAAGGGAGTATGGCCGAGGCAGAGGTGGGGGACGCGAACTCGACTGGGGATTCGTGTTCCCCACGGCCAAAGTCTGGGTGGCCCACCTCTTCAGAGGTGGGGGCACGAATTCGACTGGAGATTTCGCGTCCCCATCGCGCGAGCGATGGGCCACCCGTCTGATTCTTCATACAGCCAGCAACGCTAATGCCGCTTCGCCACCCGTCGCCCACGACCGGCGTTGGTGATAGAATGCATGATTCCGCAGCCCTCGACGGCGCGACACGTCGGTCTGGCCGTCGGAAAGGGCGGATGATCGAGGGGAAGCGATGGAAGGCGAGTTGCACACCCATCTCGTGATCGGGCCGCCCCGGAGCGGGACGACGCTGCTCGGGAACCTGATCGGCGGCGGCGACGGCGTCATGTCCTTGAGCGAGCCCTGCTTAGCGCACGCCTTCATGGAGGACTGGCGCCTCCAACGCTTCTTTACCACGATGCAGCGCGACCTGGAGCTCCGGCACCGCAAGCCGCCGTGCGACGGCGACGTCGACAAGTTCTGGCGATTCCTCCGCCGCATGGCGGCCGAGAACGGATACACCCACCTCATCGTCAAGGAGACGTTCCGCCTCAGCGACACTCACCCCGACTGGCGAAACGAGCCCGCCCTCTCGCGACTCCTCGCATTGGAGGACAACGTCGCCGGTATCATCCGGCATCCGTACGACGTGGCCGCCTCGATGATCCGTCTCGCACACTGGGTTACAGGATGGCGCCGCCTGATCATGTGGGTCCTGCTGCCGAACATCCCCAGGTTCACCACCACGACCGACGTGGTGCGCCAGGGCGCGACGAACTGGGCCGTCTTCGTGGAGTGGGCCAAACGAAACGATCTATACGTTGCCCGCTACGAGGATCTCGTCTCCGACCCGCGCGATCATCTCCAGGAAGTGTGCAAACGTATCGACCTGCCCTTCGACGAGCAGATGCTCGACAACGAGCGCCCGAGGAAGGCGTTCGCGGGCCTCGGCGATCCGGGCTTGTTCCAGGCGCCACGCGCGGTCGACAAGACCTCCATCGGCAAGAACGAGAACCTTACCGACGAGCAGCGACGAATCGTTCGCGAGATCTGCGGCGACCTGGCGGGAGAGTTCGACTACGAGATGTAGGGAAGGCGTGTGCCAATCTTCCGCGCCCGCGATGCGACAAATCTCTGGGCAAAGCGAGGTGCGGGCACGTAGGCCAAGCGCACGAGATCGTTAAGCAGCTTTTGCTCGTCACCCCAAACACCGTTGCTCCCGCGGCGGTCGCCCTCCGTTCGTATCGCTGCTAGAATGTGCTTCTCCGCAGTCTCAGACGGTCTCCGTGGTGGCCGCGATGTTCGCCTCTTGACAATTCTTGAGGGGAAGCGATGACCGAAAATCCGAACGTCCACCTTGTGATCGGACCACCCCGTAGTGGAACCACGCTGCTCGGGAATCTTCTTGGCGGCGCCGACGGCGCCATGTCCCTAAGCGAGCCGTGTTTGGCACACGCCTTCATGGAGGATTGGCGCCTTCAGCGATTCTTTCGCAATCTGCAGCGTGACATGGGGCTTCGACGCCGCACCCCTCCCTGCGACGGCGACCTCGACAGGTTTTGGCGATTCCTCCGGTGGACGGCGCTCGAGAACGGTTACGCGAATCTCATTGTGAAGGAGACCTTCCGAGTCAGCGAAACGCACCCGGATTGGCGAAGCGAGGCCACGCTCTCGCGACTGCTCCAACTGGAGAACAACGTCACGGGCATCATTCGGCATCCATACGATGTGGCCGCCTCCATGATCCGCCTCTGTGCGTCGGTCACGGGCTGGCGGCGATGGATCATGTGGCTGCTGATGCCGAACATCCCGAGAGCCAAAA
>CAZKCX010000268.1:0-8675 GCA_964550865.1 uncultured Planctomycetales bacterium | reverse complement strand
CTGGTCTTCAACCCCAATCATCCCGGGGACGAGGCCTACGCAGAACAAGATGCAAATACGACAAGCACACTCGTCTTAGATACGCATCGGGAGGTCGTCGCCGTCTACAGTTGCGCACCCGAGTTCCCCCTTGCCATGGCCGGGGGGTTCGTCGGGCTGTTCGCCCTGACAGTGGCGCACCGCAGGCGGCGATAGGGAGGGGGAAGACCAGCGGGTGAATTCCGTCGCAAAAGGCAATGCGCCGCTTGGGCAAACGTTCACTACAAGCAATAGGACGTAGTCGGCGGGAAGCGCCGTGCCACCCGATTCTCTCGGATTGCTCCGCGGCATTACGACCGGGCGTCCTTGACTGTCCGCATGGTGTCCGCGGCCTGCGTGGGTCCAAAACGGAGACGTTTCATCTTCTGAGGGGCATATCGCAGTACGATCGACGTCAAAAAGAAAATCATGAATATTCGGTAAATCCCGCCATCGATGCGGCACGGCGCCCTATACTGTCCTTCGTAGCTCCTTCTCGAACCGTTTGGATCAATGAGACGCTGAAGGTCAAGGGGGAGAAAGCTTGATTCGTTCCTTTCATGCGCACGCATCTCTCAGCGTGGCTTGCTGGATCGCCGTGATCGGCAGTCAGGGCGCCCGGGCCGGCGAACGTCACGTCCCCGGCGAGTACGCCACCATTGCAGAGGCCATGCAGGCTTCCGGGGACGGCGATGAGATCGTCCTGGCCGCGGGTACGTATGTGGGTGACGGCAACCGAAACCTTTACTTCGACGGGCGGGCCATCACCATCCGCAGCACCGATCCGAACGACCCGAACGTGGTTGATGCAACCGTGATTGACTGCCAGGGGGAAGAGCTCTGGCCTCACACGGCGTTCATCTTTCAGGACGGTGAGGGACCCGATTCCGTCGTTGCCGGTCTCACGATCACCGGGTGCTATGGCGCCTATGGCGGGGCCATGGTCTGTTGGTCTGCAAGCCCCACGGTCCGCGATTGCGTATTCGTCGGCAACGGTGGGCTGTTCGGCGGGGCGATCTACAACAGCGGTGGGAGCCTGACGATCCTCCGCTGTCGTTTCACCGATAACGTCGGCACCTCCGGCGGGGCATTGTGGAACAGCGGGGGCGGCACGACGGTCGTCGATTGCGAGTTCGTCAGCAACCTCGCGCCGGTGGGCGGTGGCGGGGCGATGGTCAACTATGACGGCAGCACGACCGAGGTCTCGAATTGCCGCTTCACGGCCAACGTCTCGACCTTCGGCGGGGCGATGTATAATCACCTCAGCCCGGTGTCCTTGATCGACTGCGAGTTCGAGGAGAACGCCGGCGGGCACGGCGGAGCGGTCTACAACCTCGAGTGTGATCCGTCACTCACACGCTGTGACTTCGTCAACAACACGGCCTTCTGGGGCGCGGGCGTGGACAACTACGACGGCAGCCGGGCCACGATCACCGATTGCTACTTCGAGGGCAACGAAGCAACGTGGGGTGGGGGCATGGTCGACTTCGGCGGCTCGAGCTCCACGGTGGTGCGGTGCATCTTCCGCGCGAATCGCTGTGTCGGTTCCCAGGGCGGCGCGGTCTGCTGCGGTGGCGACACCGCCGCGTCCGTGTTCGAGGACTGCCTCTTCGAGAACAACGAGACCATGATCGGCACGGGCGGGGGAATCGCAATCCGGGGTGGCAATCAGGCAAAGATCCGAGGGTGCACGATCACCGGCAACATCGCCGAGAACAGCGGCGGGGGCATCTTCGTCGAGGCCAGCAGCCCGACCATCACCAGCTGCACGATCGCCGGAAACCACGCCGCAAGCATGGGCGGAGGCGTCCTCTGCTATGGACACGCAACGACGACGATCAGGAATTCACTGATCGCCGGGAATACCTCCCAGGGATCCGGGGCGGGAATGCTCTGTACGGCCGAGTCCGCATTGATCCTTTCCAACTGCACGGTGGCCGACAATCGCTCGGCATCGCAGGCAGGCGGACTCAGCCTCATCGGTGGCGCCGCGGACGGCGTGAATTCGGTCTTCTGGGGGAATGCGGCGCCGCAAGGCCCGCAGATCTCCGTGCTCGACGGCGATACACCCTCCTCCCTGGGCATCGCCTACTCGACGGTCCAAGGGGGCGTCGAGGACATCGAGGTCGACCCGAACGCCACGGTCGACGTCGGCCAGGGCGTTGTCGACACAGATCCGCTGTTCGTTGACGCGCACGGGCCCGATGACGACCCCAATACCTGGGACGACAACGACTATCACCTTGCCGAGGCTTCTCCCTGCCTGAACGCGGGGGACCCCAATGGCGATCACGCCGGCGAGACCGACATCGACGGCCAGGACCGCGTGTTTAACGGACGCGTGGACATCGGGGCGGATGAGTACCTTCCGCACATGTCGTGCGGGAGCGGCGAGGCGATTCTGCCTCTTCTTGCGGTCTTCGGCTTTGTGGGAATCGCTCGTCGTCGCGGGCGCTGAAGATCCCACGCCAGCCCTCCCCCCACCGTCCTATGCTCCCTTCAGGCGCCGCGCAATACCCCCTGCACATCCTCTACCGGCATGCCGTGCACGATGCTCGCATTGGCGGCCACGCCGACGAGGACCGCCTGGACCGCGGCATCGAGGGAGGCCATCGGGTCCGTCGGCGGTGTGTCCCAATCACGACCAAAGAACGCCTGCCGCAACTGCGGGTCGGCCCCGGCATGAGCGCCCTCGACCTCGGGAATCTCCATCTCCCGCGTGCCCTCGCCGGGGACGGACAGCACCAAGCGCTGGCCGAGATGCGATTCCAGACCCGGCGTGGTAATGTGGCTCGCCGCCCAGGTCGTGTCGTACACGACAACATACTCCAGCTCCCCCCGCGTCCCCTGCACGCGCATGTGGTGCGATTCCACCCCCGCGAAGGCCGTCAGCGAAAACGTCACCTGCACGCCGCTCTCGTAGCGGTAGATCACTGAGCACTGATCCTCCGCGTCGATGTCCGCGTCGAAGACGCACCCGTCGCGGACGTAGCCGTCGTGCCCCTCGGCCTCCCGATAGAGCCTCACGTTTCGCTCGTCGGCCCAGAGGTCCACGTAGAACGCGCACCGTTCGGCATGCGGGCAGCCCAGGCAGCGCTCGGATCGAAACGGGCCGCTGCCACCGTAGAACATGGTTGCCCCCTGGGCGCTCAGCCAGGTCGGCTTCGACTCGGTGATCCAGTTCAGGATGTCGAAGTGATGGCACGCCTTGTGGACCAGCAGCCCGCCGCTGTTGGCCTTGTGGCGATGCCATCGCCGGAAGTAATCGGCGCCGTGTCGGCGGTCGAGTGTTTCGCGAAAATCGATCGAGAGGATCTCACCGACCGCGCCGTCGGCCACGATCTCCCTGATCCGCGCGTACGCCGGATCGAACCGCACGTTGTGCGTGACCAGGCCGACACCAGAGGAATCCGCTTGCGCTGCGAGGATCGCCCGGCACTGCTCGGCCGTCGTGCAGACCGGCTTCTCGCTGACAACCCGCTTGCCGGCCGCCAGCCCGCGGCAGATGTAGTCCGCGTGGGACGCGTCACGCGTGCAGACGATGACACCGTCTGGATTGAGCTCGGCCATCGCACGTGCGAAATCGTCGTATTGTGGCAGATCCGGGCGACCCAGCAGCCCGCCAAACGCCCGGAGGCGGGCGGGGTTGGCGTCGAGAAGACCGGCCAACGTCGCCGTCTCCGGGAAGTCCTCCAGCAACGGCCGGCCGAACATCCCCAACGCCCGCCCGCCGGTGCCGCATAGCAGGTATCGCTTTGGTCTCATCTTGCTTCTCAGATCCGTGCCGGTGGTCCAAGTCTGTACCTTCGTGGGACGCGGCGCTTGACGTCGCGGGCAGGATAACCGCATACAATACGGCTCGCCACGGCGGCAAGAGAGCCGACGGCAAGAACGACAGCCACACACTGAACGGGAGCGTACCGATGAGCAGAGCCATCACCCGATCCAAGCCATGCCTGACGATTGCCCTACTGCTGTCCGGAACCTTCGTACCCAACGCGGCCCGAGCGGAAAGCAAGGTGACCCCGGAGCTTCAAGCCTTCGACCTGGGCTGGGTCCGGCTCATGGACGGACCGTGCAAGACCGCGCAGGAGGCCAACCGCCGCTACCTGCACTCCCTCGACGTCGACCGACTCCTCTACAACTTCCGCGTCACTGCGGGCCTCGATGCGCCGGGCAAGCCTTACGGCGGCTGGGAGAAGCCCGGCTGCGAGGTCCGCGGCCACTTCGTCGGGCACTACCTCTCCGCCTGCGCCCTGATGTACAAGAGCGCCGGCGACGAGGAGCTCAAGGCCCGCGCCGACAAGATCGTCGCCGAATGGGCCAAGTGCCAGGCCGCCCTCGGCGAGGGCTACCTCTCCGCGTACCCGAAGAGCTTCTGGGACCGGCTCGAGAAGATGAAGAAGCCACCGTGGGCGCCGTACTACACCATCCATAAGCTCATGGCCGGGCTGTACGACGTCCACACCATGTGCGGCAACGCGCAGGCCCTCGACGTTCTCAAGGGGATGGCCGGCTACTTCCAGCGACGGATCGAGAAGCTGCCGCTCCGGCAGTGGGATCGCATCCTCACCGTCGAGTTCGGCGGGATGAGCGAGGTCCTGCACGACCTCTATGGCCTCACGAACGACCCCAACCACCTGTGGCTCGCGCACAAGTTCGACCAGGGTGCGTTCCTTGGCCCGCTCGCGCTGGACTGGGACAACCTCAGCGGCCTGCACGCCAACACGCAGATCCCCAAGATCTGCGGCGCGTGTCGCCGTTATGAGCTGACGGCCGACGGGCGCTATCGCCGACTCTCCGAGTTCTTCTGGAACCGCGTCGTGCACACCCGCTCGTACTGCACGGGCGGCAGCAACGAGGCGGAGCATTGGCCCGAGCCGAACGCCCTGGCGGATACGCTTTCGGACAGAAATCAGGAATGCTGCACGCAGTACAACATGCTGAAGGTCACGCGCTACCTGCTCCGCTGGACGGCCGACCCGAAGTACGGCGACTTCTACGAACGAGCCTTCTACAACGGGATCCTCGGCACCCAAGACGCCGAGACCGGCATGCTCATGTACTTCGTGCCGCTGGCAACGGGCCACACCAAGCGGACGGGCGGCCGCGGGTTCAGCACGCCGACCGACTCCTTCTGGTGCTGCACGGGCACGGGCATCGAGTCGTTCGCCAAGCTCGGCGACAGCATCTACTTCCGCGACGACAACGGCATCACCGTCAATCTCTACATCCCCTCGAAGCTGACCTGGGCCGAGGCCGGGGCGAGCCTCGAGATCCAGACGAGCTTCCCGGAAGAGGAGCGGATCACGATCGTCGTCGGGTTGACGCAGCCGCGCCCCGCGACACTCAGCCTCCGGATCCCGCACTGGGTCGGCGAGGGGGTGAAGGTCAAGGTCAACGACGAGGCGGTCGACGTCGACGCCAAGCCGCGGTCCTATCTTGCGCTCGACCGAAACTGGGAGGACGGCGACGTGATCGACCTCTGGCTCCCGATGCGCCTCCGCGCCTGCCCGATGCCGGACGACCCGGACCTCTGCGCCGTGATGTACGGCCCGCTCGTGCTGTGCGGCATCACGGAAGCGTCCACGCACTTTCTGGCCGACAAGGAAAATCTCGAGACGTGGATCAAACCAATCGAGGGCAAGCCGCTGACGTTCCGAACGGTGCGTCAGCCGAAAGACATCACGTTCATTCCGTTCTACAAGGTCCTCGAGGAGCCGTACGGTGTGTACTTCCCGATCATCGCCAAGGGCGGCGAACGACACAAGAAGATCCTCGCCGAGCAAGAGGCGCGGCGGAAGCGCGAGGCACGGACGATCGACCGCGTGATCGCCAACAACGCGGAATCGGAACGCGCGCACAACCAGAAAGGCGAGAACACCCAGTCCGGACCTCATCAGGGCAAAGGCTGGCGGCACGCGCGCAATGGTTGGTTCAGCTGGGATCTGAAGGTCTTGCCCGATCAGCCGGTCGTCCTCGGCTGCCTGTACTGGGGCAGCGACGTGCCGCCTCGGACGTTCGACATTCTCGTAGACGGCAAAAAGCTCGCCACGCAAGAGCTAGACCGGGACAAGCCCGGAGAATACTTCGAGGTCGAGTACCCGATCCCCGAGGAGCTGACGAAGGGCAAGGAAAAGGTCACCGTCACGTTCCGCGCCCTTCCGGACAACACCGCAGGCGGCGTCTTCGAGTGCGCGACGCTGAGACCGCAGAAGTAGAGTATCGGGTTCCCGGTCGCGGGTCCGGGATGCGACAACGGGATCTACTTCTGAGAGGCGTCACAACGCTCAAAGACGGGACCGTCGGGGAGCGTGCACCCCGGCACCCCCTCGCGAGTGTTCTGAACGTTTCCTTGCGGGCGCGTCTCTGCCGATTCCGACAGACACGAATTCAACCGGAGATTCGCGTCCCCCACGGCCAAAGCCATGGGCCACCCAGACTCGCGAATGCGTGCTCACGGGCAAGATGCCCATGGTACGTTGGCCCGACCGGCGCGTGCTACACCTGCTCGGGCACCTCGAATCCCTTGCGGTATTCGCGGGTCAGGTACGGATTCGCCTCCTTGGCCCCGTCGCCGACGAACCGCTCGGTCTTCGGATCGAACGTCAGCGTGCGGCCCAGGCGGTAGGCGATGTTGCCGATCTGGAAGCCGATGGCCGAATAGTGCCCCTCGAGGATGTCCGCGTTGAGGTCCTCCACCTTGCGGCTGAGCACGGCCTTGAAGAAGTTGTCGTGGTGCTCGTCCGGCCCGAGGCCGCCGACCTCCGGCAGCGTGATCTCGCTCTCCGACTTTCCGCCGTAGGCCTTGCCGCCGTAGCCGAAGCTCGCGCTCGTTCCGGCCATGAAGCCTTCTGACCCGTAGAACAGGTTGCCGACCTTCTGCCCCTGCTCGCTGTTGGTCCAACGCCCGCGGACCTCGAAGACCAGCATCCGCCCGTCGGCGTAGGTCAGCTGGATCACCTGGGTATTGGGCGTTTGGCCCTGGTCCTCGTAGCCGTAGCGCCCGCCCATGGACGCGGCCTTGACGGGGACGACGTCCTCGGGCTTGGCCTCTGCATGGAGCTGCTTGCACAACCCCCAACGCGCAATGTCCATCTCGTGGATGCCCTGGTTGCCGACGTCGCCGTTGCCGAAGTCCCAGAACCAGTGCCAGTTGTAGTGTACGAGATTCCGATGGAACGGCTGTTCGGGTGCCGGCCCGAGCCAGAGATCGAAGTGGATGTTCTTCGGCGGCTTCTCGGTCCTCCGGTAGCCGATCGAGTCGCGACGCTTATAGCACAGTGCCCGCGCCATGTAGACGTCGCCGATGACGCCCGCGTGCAGCTGCGCGATCGCCTTTCGCCTGCCGGCGCTCGAGCGCTTCTGGGTGCCGACCTGGACGATCCGCTTGTACTTCCGCGCGGCCTCGACCATCTTGCGGCCCTCGCGGACACACCACGCGCAGGGCTTCTCGACGTACACGTCCTTGCCCGCCTGACACGCCCAGATGGTACCCAGCGCGTGCCAGTGGTTGGGCGTGGCGAAGGCCACGGTGTCGATGCTCTTGTCCTCGAGAAGCTTTCGCATGTCCGTGTACTTCTTGGGCGCCTTGTTGAGCGTGCCCTGGATGAGCCCGGCTCGGGAGTGCAGCACGAGTTCGTCGACGTCGCAGACGGCCGCGAGATCCACGATTCCCTGCTTGGCCAGACGCACGTGGTTTGCGATGTGCGATGCCCCCTGGCCGTGCACGCCAATGCAGGCCGTGCGGATCTTCTGGTTCGCGCCCAGCACCTTGGTCGCCGGCCCGGTCACCGAGGCCACCGCCGCGGCGCCGGCGGTGCGTTTGAGGAATGTTCGTCGATTCGTTGGTTTCATCATGCTCCTCGCAATGTCCAGCACCTAGCGGGAAGTCGGGTATGTCATAGGTACATCCGCATGAACGTTGCGCGCCGGATCCCACATTCAAGCAGGGCGGCCGCGCGCGATCAGCTTATCACAGCGACGGAGGAGGCGGAAGCGATCGGCGCAGGAACGGAATCCTGCGTTCACCCGCCCACCATCGGCTCGGCGCCTTGCTGCGCGATCCGCCAGAGCCGCTCGTACAGCCGCCGCGGAAGCGGCCCGGCCTCATACGCCTCGCGCACATCTCGCCATTCGGCCATCGAGGCCGCTCCGCTCAGCACGATGTCCACGAACGGCATCGACAGAAGGAAACGAACGGCGAGCTGCGTGAGCGGAATCGACCATTCGGCGCAGACCTCCTGACAGGCGCGGACGCGCTCGACGTAGACCTGCGGGATGTACGCCGGCGGGTCGGCGAGCAGCCGCTCCCGGTCGTCGCCGAGCAACCCCATGAAGAGCGGGCTGGCCGCGACAACCGTCACGTTGCGCTCCCGCGCCTGCGGCACGCTGTCCCGAAGGCCCTGCAAGGTCGCCACGCCGAGCCGATGAAACGTAATCGCGTACCGGTACACGCCGCCGCCGGCATCGAACCATTCGCGCTGACATGCCGCGCCGCCCCCACCAAGCCCGGCTCCGAGGATCTGGCCTTGATCGATGAGTGTCGTGACCCACTCGGTCACGGCCGTCACGCCCTCCGCCGGAAAGCTCGGCTCGGGATCGTGGACGGCCAGGAGGTCGATCCGTCGCAGGTGCTCCAGGCTCTGGGCATACAC
>CAZKCX010000267.1:7019-8677 GCA_964550865.1 uncultured Planctomycetales bacterium | reverse complement strand
GATCGCCAGGCACGGGGTGACCGTGGCGCCGGAGCAGGTCGTGATCACCGCGGGAAGCCTGGCATGCCTGCCCAGCGGACTTTGCGGCGTGGCGGCGACAAGCCATCGTGAGCAATTCCCCGAGGGCTCAACCGTGACGCTCCGCTCGAAGTCGCACAGAGAATCCATGCCGTTCGAGCTTACCAGGCTGCAGCTGCCTTCCGAGGCCGAAGTCGTCGGCCGTTGTGGCGAGCTTCCGGCGATCGTGTGCATCCGGAGCGGTACGGGATCGCTCTGCGTCCTGGCGAGCCCCTTCGGCGTCGGCGCGAGATCCAGCGTCCAAGGCGGAATCCCGAACCCGATCGACAAGCCGCTGCCTCAGCCCTACCCTTTGCTGTCGCACGTCCGCGCGGCCCTCGATCAACTCTTCACCCGCAACCGGTTGTTCACCGCGGGTCCCAACCTCAGCGTGATCTCGTGCCGCAAGGCCCCGAAGCGCTATACCCTCTGCGTCGGCAACAATAGCCTCAAGCCCGTCGCCTTGCGCATCGAGTCGCACTGCGGCGAGATCGAATCCCTCACCGAGCTGCCCCTCGATCAATCGGAGAAGGGCGCGGTCGGCTATCTGCCGAAGGGCTTCGAAGGCGTCGCGATCGGCAAGAGCGACGCCAAGACGATCGCCGGCGGCGACGTGCGGGTCTTCTCCGTGACCCTGCGCGAGGAACGCATCCGCGAGATCCCACACCGGAATCCCTTACCGAGACCGCAAGGGCGGTACCTCACGCTCCGGAACGTCGTCTCCGTCAAGCGAGAGATCCTTGCGCGGCCCACCTTCTTCGCGCACTTCGACGGCGTCATGCTCGACTGGCGATACCTCTACGAGCGCGAGAAGGCAGCGCTACAAGCCGAGGCGGGCTGGATACAACGACAAGGGCTCCACGTCGTCGTCGACCTCTCCTCGGGCATCAACCTCTATCCCGGTCTGCGACTCATCGACAATATCAAAGCGGACTACGAGACGAGCATGGCCGTCATCCGGGACGTGTTGGCCAAGACAACGATCCTCGGCGGCCGCGACATCGTGCTCTCGCTGCATCGTTTCCCCGAGAACAACTTCACACGCCAGCAGACGTGGGACGCGTTTGACCGCTCGCTGAAGACGATCTGTGCCGAGGCGGCAGCGCGACAATGCCGCATCCACCTCCGCATCGTGCCCGGCAAACCGCCCGGCTCGGCCGGCGAGGCCCTGCGCTTCCTCAAACGCGTCGGGGCGGAGAATCTCTGCCTGGCGCCGAGCGTCGGGCTCCTTGCGGCCAAAGGGAACCCGGAGAGGGCCGAAGTCCAAAGCCTGGAGAAGAAGATCGGGCTTTGGATGTTGGGAGGGCCGGGGAGAGATGTGGCCGGCCACCTCTGGAGCGTGACGCGCCCCCTCGCTAAATCCCCCGCGCTGCCGGAAGTCGTCAGGGTCGTCCGGACGGCCCCCAAGGTCCCGCTCGTCTTCGACGCCGTGTACGCCGGCACCGACGCGGAATACCGTGAGGCAATCGCCGTGCACGACGCGCTATCCGACGGGCATCCGTAGGTGCTCCATGGATGTCGCTTCGGATCGGGCTGACCCCCACGACCAACCCGCGTGCGATCAGGGCAAAAAAAGAGGGCCGCGGCGGGGAGGAACACCG
>CAZKCX010000267.1:0-7009 GCA_964550865.1 uncultured Planctomycetales bacterium | reverse complement strand
CGGCGGAGGAAACCGCGGCCCGTTGGGACCTGTCGAGTGAGTTCTGAGGGTCACTCGACTGAGTAGGGTTATGCAGGTTTGGATATTCGTTGCGTTCTGCTCTTGATACGGGCTACTATGCAAAGGGTTCGGCCGAATTCATTTTTTTCTTTTCGACCGTTGGGAATCGCCCGCATGCGCATCAACCCCAGCGGAAGGCCTGCTTCAACGTCCCATTTCCGCAGGATAAGTGCCGTATTTGCCCTGAGACACCGTCCACCAGAAGAATTTGCAAGATATTGTGAAAGAACGAGATAAGACGTGAGCCGCATTATGAGGATCGCGTTGACGGGCGGGCCAGGCGGGGGCAAATCGTCCCTCGTCCGAGAACTCCGCGCCGAGGATCCCGCCGCCCGGAAGTGGGTGGCCGTCCCGGAGGCGGCAACCGTCCTCATTCAAGCGGGTCTTTCTCCACGAACGCGACCGTTCCAGGAAGCGGTGATCCGACTGCAGCTCGTCCTGGAGGCCGAGATCGAACGGTCGGCCCGGGAGGAGGGCCGAAGGGACGATTTCGTCCTGCTCTGCGATCGCGGTACGCTCGACTCGCTGGCCTACTGGCGGCTCGGCGGCTGGCCGGAGGAAGAGTTCCACGCACTGAGCGGGATGGACCTCGACGAGCATATCAGCCGCTACGTGGGCATCATCCACCTCCAGACCACGGCCATCGGGGCGGGGATGCATTACCGTCGCGGAAGGACGGAGGGCCGCCACGAGGCCCGCGAGCAGGCGGCGGAGATCGACCGCCTCTGCGGCGAGGCATGGGGAACTCATCCGCGCTACATCCTGATCGAAAACACGGCACAGGGCTGGCCGGCAAAGCTCGCGACGGCTCGACAGGCGCTCAAGGAATGGACCGCGTAGGCCACCATCTGCCCTTACACCGCCGTCATTCGTGCAAGACGCTTAGAGCCACTGCTGGAAGAACTCGGCGATGGGCTCCTGCTGGAGCACGCGACCCCCCTTATGGATGTCGACGCGAAATCGGTCACGGGCATCGCACAACCCATAGAGATCCCCCAGGCGTTCCGCGGCGGATTCGATCTGCCCGACGGGCGTATCTTGGTCGGCACGTCCCGCCTGGATGCACAGGGGCTTGGCTACGAACAGCGAGAAGATCGCGACGTGGTCTGTGAGCACGCGGGTATCGAGCAACGCAGGGGGAAGTAGCCGCGGCTCCAAGAGGGTATCGGCGTCGTCGCGACGAAGTGCCGAGGCCGCCGCGGCCGCGATGCGATCCTCCACGGCGATGAGCCAACTGAGCACGCGTGCCCCCTCGCTCACGCCCGCAATGCCGATGCGGTCCGGATCGACATCGGCACGACTTTCCAGGTGATCGAGCAGCCGCATCAGATCGGTCACGCAACAGCCCGCGTAGGTCAGCCCCAGCCGAAGGTACACGACGCGGAGCCGCGCGACGGAGTTCCGCCACAGCTCCTCCTCGGGATCCTCCTCGACCCGCCGTCGATCCGACTCCAGCATCAGACGCCCGTACCCGCGAAGCTCCGGCGCGGCGACGGTAAAGCCGGCCTTCGCCCATTGAAAGGCGTAGTCGTACTGTCGTGCTTGAATGTGCTGACGCGCGGTCTCATGATCGGCCAGACCCACGACGTCATCGGCCCCTCGGCCTTCCCCGTGCAGGGCGATGATGGTCCCGCCGCTCTTCTGACCAAGCGGCTTGAGCAAGTAGAGGGGAACCCAGAAGTCTTCCTCCGTCTCGAGCGCGACGAGCTCCTGCAGAATCCCTTCGCGCTTTTGGGAATCGAGGGTCTCTACGCGCGGGGGCGCATAGACGGTCGGGAGGTCCAGGCGCATGACGCGCCGCAGGCGCTGGCGGCGCTGCACCTGCCACTGCCACAGCTCCTCGGCGGTCCATCCCTGAAACCAGTAGTCGTCGCGATACTGATCCAGTCGGCGTTCGATCTGCC
Source organism: uncultured Planctomycetales bacterium (assembly GCA_964550865.1). Classification (GTDB taxonomy): domain Bacteria; phylum Planctomycetota; class Phycisphaerae; order UBA1845; family JAFGLZ01; genus JAFGLZ01. The sequence goes on along the minus strand of CAZKCX010000267.1, from coordinate 5,045 downwards.
GATCCACGGAGAATTTGTGCGTGTCTGACATGGGCTTGGAGCCTGATCGCGCGATTCAGCTCCTCATGCGTAGCATCATACCAACAATCGGAATCGCGTCCAGGATCTTTGGCTCGATATGCCTGCCCCGCGACGAAGCCCAACGCGATCTGTACAATGTTCGGATTCGGGCTTCCAGCACGCTCCGCCACCGTGGGCCCGAAATGCGGCGTGTGATCCGAGGGTCCCCGTGAACCGACGTAACCCAAAGCAGTCCCGCGCAAGTCGATCGCGTCCGTCCGGCCCGGCGTGGCTTGTGAGATTGGACTGGGCCGGACCGTGCGCGCTGGCCTTTCTGGCGAGCTTCTGCGTGATGGTGGTCGAGCTCGTCGCCGGCCGACTGATCGCCCGGCACCTCGGCGCGTCGTTGTACACCTGGACGTCCGTTATCGGCGTGGTCCTCTCGGGCCTGGCGGCCGGGAACTACGTCGGCGGGCGCCTGGCGGATCGGTTCGTCCCGATCCGGACGCTGTCCGTGCTGCTCATTCTCGGATCGGCGAGCTGCTTGCTGAGCCTGCCGCTCAACCAGTGGATCGGTGCGATGGACGCCCTCGCGAAGCTCGACTGGACCACGCGGATCGCGTTGCACGTGGGGCTGATCTTCTTCTGGCCGGCGGCCGTGCTCGGCGCGATCGCGCCGGTGGTGGCGAAGCTGGCCCTCGATCAAGGTCGCCAGACCGGCCGCACCGTCGGCAACGTCTATGCCTGGGGCGCGATCGGCAGCATCGTCGGGACCTTCCTGACCGGCTATTGGTTCATCGCCGCGATGGGCTCGACGACGACGCTGGTGCTGGTCAGCGGCGTGTTGGCCGTACCCGGCATCCTCCTGGCGGTGCATTCCCGGCTGAGCCGGATCTGGACGGGCACACTGGTGCTGCTCGCGCTCTTCCTGCTCGCCCCGTGGCCTTGGGCAAGGGCGGCAACCGTCGACTTGGGGCTCCGCGAGCTTCAAGACCGCGACATCATCTACCAGACGGAAAGCGCCTACAGCTATATCCAGGTCGCCGAGGACCCGGAGTACGAGAACCTGCGCAGCCTTACGCTCGATCAGCTGGTCCACAGTTGGGTCGTGATGGACGAGCCCACCCAACTCCATTACGAGTACGAGCAGATCTATGCCGCGGCAACACGAAAGCTGTTTGGTTCCCGCCAGACGATGAAGGCGCTGTTCCTGGGCGGGGGTGGGTACACCTTCCCTCGCTACGTCGAGCATGTCTGGCCCCAGAGTCGAATCGATGTGGCCGAGATCGACCCGGCCGTGACCCGGGCCGCGCGGATCGCGCTGGGTCTGGATCCGAACAGCGCTATCCGCATCCACCATATGGACGCGCGGAACTACCTGGACGACCTGCTCCGCGCTCGCCGCAACGAGCGCGACATTCCCACCTATGATTTCGTCTATGGCGACGCCTTCAACGACTACGTCATCCCGTTCCATCTCACGACGGTCGAGTTCAACGAGAAGCTTCGATCGGTGATGGCCGACGACGGAGTCTACTTGCTGAACGTCATCGATATCCTCGCCTCCGGGCGGCTCCTCGGCGCCCTGGTGAACACGTTGGATCAAACGTTTGCGCACGTGGACGTCTATCGCGCGCGAACGGGTCTCTCGGTCTTCGATCCCACCTCGCGGGATACGTTCGTGGTGTTGGCCTCCCCGCGGCAGATCGGTCCGCTCTTCGAGGATCACGATGAAGCGCAACCCGGCCCGCCGGGAACGCGGGTGCCTGAGGAGCAGGTGCAAGAGCTGCGGGAACGGGTCGACGGGCTCGTGCTGACCGACGACTATGCACCGGTGGAGACCTTGCTCGCCCCCGTCTACCATCGCAAGCAATTGGAGCAGTATCGGCGGTACAACGATGTGGGGCTGGCCCTGGCCATGAAGGGTGACTACGCGACGGCGGAGGAATACTACCGTAAGGCCCTTCGGCTCCGATCGGATTTCGCGGAGGCGCGAAGCAACCTCGGCTGGGCCCTCTTCCAGCAAGGTCGACGGGAAGAGGGCATCGCCACGATGCACGAGGCAATCCGAAACGATCCGACCCTCGCCTCGGCGCACAACAACCTGGGATGGGCACTCTACAAAGAGGGGCGGCATGCCGAGGCCGCGAAGGAATTGCAGCGGGCGATCCAGTGCCGACCCGACTTCGCCCTCGCGCGCAACAACCTCGGCCTCGCGCTGGCGGCACTGGGTGACATGGACCAGGCGATCTCGCAATACCGGGAGGCCATTCGCCTCCAACCCGGCTTCGCCGAGGCGCACTACAACCTCGGCTCCGCCTGTAGGCAGCTCGATAGGCCGGACCAGGCCATCGCCGCCTATCGCCGTGTCATCCAGCTCAAGCCAAACCACACCGAGGCCCGCAACGATCTCGGCTGGTTGCTCCACAAGCAGGGGAAACGAGAAGAGGCCGAAGCCGTACTCCGCTCGGCCGTCAAGACCTCGCCCGATGCGGTCGGGACGATGAACAACCTGGCCGCCGTCCAGATGGAGGAGGGCAAGTTCGACGAGGCCGTCCGCACCCTTACACGTCTGCTCGAGCGCCATCCGGGAAACGTCGAAGCGTGTAACAGCTTGGGGATCGCCTTCGCGAAGCTCGGCAAGAAGCCGCAGGCCATCCGCTGGTGGCGCGAGGCGCTCCGGTTCCGGCCCGACTACCGACCGGCGCGGGACAACCTCCTCGCCCTGCTCCTCCAGGACGAGCGCTTTGCCGAGGCCATCGCGCTCCTCCGCGAGGCCATGCGTCACTCCCCCGAGGACCCCGGTGTGCTGAGCAATCTGGCCTGGCTGCTGGCGACCTGCCCCAACGAGGATCTTCGCGACGGGGCCGAGGCCGTGAGGCTTGCCAAACAGGCCAACGAGCTCAGCGGAGGTCGCAGCGCGCGGGTGCTGGATACGCTGGCCGCCGCGCTCGCCGAGTCGCAGCAATACGACCAGGCCATCACCTTCGCCGAAAAGGCCCAAGCCCTGGCGGCCTCGGGGGGGAATCGACGTCTGGCTAACGACATCGGCGACCGATTGCGACATTATCGGAATAGCCGTCCCTATCGGCATGGCCGATAACGACTTGTCCCTCAATCCGCGGGACCGTCCTCCAAGAAATCCGCCAGATTCGTATTGCCGGCACGAGACGCAACGGCTACAGTGATAGTAGTTGCTAACGTTGTCTCACACGGGGAAGGTTGTGCGTGCCGGTCGGATCGGCCTGGAGAGGGAGATAAGAGGATGATGCATACCCGTCGAGGGGAGGGTACGGTTGCGGTTCTGGTCATCGGTTGTCTCTTCGCCTTCGTGCCGACCACGGCGCAAGCCCAGGTCGACTTCTCGATCTATCGCAGCCTAGGCGACAGCCTGACGCACGGGACCCAGGGCGGAAAGGTCGTCGACTACCGCACGCAGCCCCATGCCTATCCCATCTTGCTGGCCGAGAAGATGGGAACCCCCTTCCCCCTGGGGCTCCTGAGCCCGGCCACGGGGAGTGACGTCCAGAGCCGTCTCGATGCCCCGAACTACGTGCTCAGCGCGAACCTGGCCGTCAACGGGGCCCAGATCGATGACGCGGTCTATCGCGTTGCCGAACCCCTCGACCCACCGAACTACGACTCGGACGATCGGACTGATCTCGTCTTGGCGGGCCGCCCGGGCGCCACGCAGGTCTCCGCCGCCGTCGACGACAACGCGACCTTCATCACCGCCTGGCTGGGCGGAAACGATTTTCTCAACTGCCTGACAAAATACGGATCGGTGCTGAGCACGTTTGGGAGCCACTTTGGGCTCCCCCTGCCCTCGGATCCGCTCAACGTGAGCGAACTGACGGGCCAGGCATCCTTCGCCGCCGACTATGCCACGATGATGAGCACGCTGAACGCAACCGCCGCGAAAATGGCGGTGGCGAACTTCCCGGAGCTGCAGCATATCGCCGGCGTGCTGACCAAGAGCGAGCTGACCAACCTGATCGGACCCAACCCGATGCCGGAAGACGCCATGACCTCCGAACTGATGGCGGCGGTTCTCCTCTTCGACGACGTCAGCTTCTGGGGCAGCGATATCTTCACCGTCGACATGATGAGTGACCCGGCGAATTACTGGGACGCGTCCGAGGTCGCCGCCATTGACGCGGCCATCCAGGGCTTCAACCAGACGATCGCCACGGAAGCGGCGTTGCACAACGCCGCCTTGGTCGACATCCGGAGCGTCTTCGCGAACGTGGCCGATACGGGAGTGATGGTCGGCGGATGGGAGATCAACGCGGATTGGTTCATCGGGAACCTGGGCGAGAAGAAGGCAAGCGTCTTCAGCTCCGACGGGTGCCATCCGAGCGACATCGGGCACGCGCTGATCGCCAACGCCTTTATCGACGAGATCAACGATCACTTCGGCGCTGACTTGGATCGGCTCAGCGAGGCCGAGTTGATCGACATCCTGGCCAACGACAAATTCGTGGACAACGACCTCGACGGCACGATCGAGGGCATCACGTGCCCCGTGCAGTACCTCGCGGTGAACACCTTCACGCCGGACTTCACGGGAGATACGAATGAGGTCCACGTGCCCGAGCCGTTCGGCGTGCTCTTCTTGGCCGCCGGTGGGCTCTGCGCCCTTCGGCGCCGCAAACCCTGAACGAACGCTCTGCGCGAAATCCGGCACACCCGTTCACGCCGTGCGGTTCCGCCTCGCATTCCATCTGCTATGATGTGGTGTTTCTCGCTCGCTGACCGGCGACCACGTTCGTGCGGCGGCCTGCGAGGGCGTCTTGAAGGACGAATGCGATGAAGTTCACCAAGATGCACGGCCTGGGCAACGACTATGTCTACGTGGACTGCTTCGACGAAGGGGTGGGCGATCCTGCTTCTCTGGCGAGGGTCGTCAGCGATCGCCACACCGGCGTGGGCAGCGACGGGCTTATCCTGATCTGCCCGTCCGACGCCGCCGACGTCCGCATGGAGATGTACAACGCCGACGGCAGCCGCGCGCAGATGTGCGGCAACGGCATCCGCTGCGTGGC
>CAZKCX010000266.1:0-8687 GCA_964550865.1 uncultured Planctomycetales bacterium | reverse complement strand
GACGGTGCTGGGCTCGTGTCGCAAACAAGGCCGGTCGGCCTGGCGCTTCATCCAGGAGGCCCTAGACGCCCATCACTTCAGCAGCCCCATGCCTTCCTTGGTTCCCCAACCTGCCTGAGGGCTGAACGGTTACGATTCAGGTTTGAAGGCCGCACTCCTCCGCAACCATCCGAGGCAGCGATTCACGGAGGCGTTCGACGTGTCGCCGAGAAACGCCCGCGCGGCGTCCTGGGTCTGCCGGACGCGCGCCGCGTAGTGCTGTGGGTCTTTGAAGAGCCGATCCAACTCCGCCTGGAATTCCTCCAACGTGTTCGCATGGAACCATCCATCGGTAGCCCAGACCGTCGGGTCGTACCAGATGAGGTTTTGCGCGAACATCATCACAGGGCGCCCTACGAGCGACGCCTCGACCAGCGCCGAGGAAATCGCGCACCAGCAACAGGTGACGTCGGCGGCCTCGACCAGTGGCCCCAAGGGCTGAGGCGGCAGCACGATCAGGCGGCGATCCGGCGGGAGTGCCCGGTTGATCTGCCGGTACAGCCCGTGCAGATCCCAACGAGGATGCGGCTTGATGAAGATCGCCCAGTCGCCCCGACGGCGAGCGAGATCGGCCAATGCTTGCGTGCAACGGACGCCGTCGGCCCAGTCGACATAAGGCAGGTGGGACAGCTTCGCGGGGATCCCGACCTTGCACGTGCAGAGCAGGATGATCCGACGGTCTTGCGGCAGTCCATATTCCGCGCGGAGGTCCACGCGCGGCGTAGTGCCCTTGGCTCGCTGAAGGGATTCCTCCAAGAGCCGATCCCCCCATGGGTCGCCCGTTACGACGATGCGGTTGGCCTCAATCCCGTAATCGATCAGCGTTTGGCGATGGCGCTCGCTGATGGCCCCGATCGCGGAGCGGGCAGGCAGGCTCTGGAACCAGCTCGTGTGGCCAACCATCATCAGACCGTGCGGCAGCCCCAGGCAGGGAATGCCTTCCGCCGCGGCCACGTCGTAGATCGGCGCGTGGTAGTTCGCCACGAAGGCAGCGGGGCGAGACCGGGCGAAGAAGGATCGCCACGCACGGACATGCTCGGCCATCTTGGCGGCGTACTCGCCGAAGAGGAAATCGAAGTGGCTGCGCACGTGAGGGTTGTCGAACAGGACGCGGAGGTCGTCGGGGGCCTTTCGACCGGCGTCGAGAAAGGCTTCGTAGGCCCCGCGGGCGATGGGGGAAGCTTCCGGGACCGGCCGCCACTGAGTGACCTGGGATTCGTGCCAGGCGTGGTGCCCGGCTTCGCGAATCCGGTCGACGATCTCCGGGCTTGCGTCCTTGTAGAGCTGGACTGCCTGACAGCGGAGGTCACGGCGGAGGCGAGCAATGAGGGGGAGCTGTCGGAGGAGGTCCTCACCGTTGGCCTGAAAGAGCACGAAGGGCTCGCCTCCCAATGCACCCTCCACATCCACGGGGGCGTAGGCCGTACGATTTCGGGCAGCGACCTGGTCCTCAAACCCGGGCCCGGAGATCGCATCACGAGAGATCAAACGCACAGGGATACCGGCTCGCTCGGCGATGCCGCGCAAGACGCCGAACAGCAGAGGCATCTTCGTGTTGTCGGCGGGTTGATCGAGGCCGTGCGAAGAGGGCTCGTCGAAGGTCACGACCGCGCTGGGCGAAAGCTCCTCGACGGCGCGGCGGAGGAGGTAGGCGGCCCACGTCAGACGGGCCAGGGCGCTGACGTGCCGAAAGGCCGCCATCGCCAGAAGGTTGATGCCCTCGAAGTCGATGCGTCCGTGCCGGGACCAATGGGCCCGGACCGCCGCTTCCATCGCCTCCATCGCCGCTCGTTCGTCCCGGGCGACGATGTCCCACGGGGTCCGGTGCTCGATTTCGCGTTCCTGGAGCGTCAGATGGATGTCCGTGTCCAGGGCAAGAACGTGCCCCGCCAGCGCTTCGGGCGCAACGGCCTCGGCGCATGCCAAGTCGTCGACATCGAGCAGGGCCAACAAGGACGAGGTAGGGGGCATACGCTTTCTCGGCGACGAGTCCCGGATTGGGGCGACATCGGTATACTCTATCGGACGTTGGAGGACGACAGCTTGGGTCCTGTCCGCAGCCTCCGTCGGACCAACCGCCGTTACGGGCGCTGGGGAACCGTTCGCTTTGCCTGGCCCGGAAAGCCGGAAAATGCCGATGGACACAGTGGCTGGGGGCTACAGCCGGTGTTCGCCCGGCCGGACGTATACGAAAGGGGCTCAAGTGAGTTGGGAAGCTGCACGCCGATCGTTGCTCTCGTTGGCCGACCAGAATCGCCCCTATGAATTCCTCCACAAGGCCCTGTCGTACCTCGCCCGGGTCCCGGACGATCTCCAGATCCGACTCCTCGTCGTGCGATCCTATGCCGAAGTGGGACTGTTCGGACCGGCGCTCGAGCTGGTGGATGAGCGTCCGGAGCTCATCGAACAGGTCCCGGAATTGGCCTCCACCGTGCAGGCCCTTCGTGGGCAGGACCCCGGCCACGTTCCCTGGGCAGCACAGTCCGATCTGTTTGAGCGGAACCTCGCCGTCGTCTGTGACCGGTTCGAGACCTGCCGCGGACATCGAGAGGACCTCCGCAGTGCGTGTGAGGACCTGGAGCTGTTCCGAAGCCGCGACGGAAACCTGCTGCTGCGCCGGCGTAAGGAATCGGGGCCGGCCGAATGGCTGCCGGGGATGGTGGACTGGCTCCAGATCGCCAAGAGCTGCGAGCAACTGCAGATCGAACCTCAGGGTCTGTGTCCGCCACTACTGGTGGAGGGCGTGGGGCTCGGTCACACACTGCGGCAGCTCTACAAGCAAACAAGCAAGATGTTGTTGACGTACACGCCGCGGATCCACGTCTTCGAGGCGAACCTGGCGCAGCTGGCCGCTTGGCTCCACGTGGCCGACGATCCCGACATGCTCGGCGATGAGCGTTTTCAGCTTTGGGTGGGCCCGGATCGCGAGGAGGCGTTCCTCGACTTCCACCGCCGAGACCTTGGGCAGATCATTCCCGTGAATGTCATTCGGCAGCCGGGCTGGGGCCCTTCGGCCGAGGCGACCGCTCGCGTGACGCTAGAACGCTTGACGCAAGAGACGAAGACGCGGGACCATGGCCTTCGCGCGACGATCTGGTCGGAGCTCGCCGACAGAAGCACCCCGGACCACTACGCCCGCCGATTCGGCGAACGCCACGAGCGACCGTTGCGCCTGCTAGGAATCACGAGTCGCTTCACGTCGTTCCTCCAGTACTCCATGCGGGACATCGAGCAGGCGGCGCGATCTCTGGGCCATGAGTTCCGCTACCTCATGGAGGAGCACGACCACACACCGTGTCTGCGAAGGGAGTACATCAACAAGCACGTGCGGGAATTCCTGCCCGATCTGATCATACTGCTCGACCACAATCGCAAGGAGTACGGCGAGACGTACGACTACCCGATCCCCTACTGCAATTGGATCCAGGACGACCTGGGACACCTCTTCCGCCCCGACGCGGGCAAGAACGTGGACCCCTACGATCTGGTCGTCGGGCTGATCGGGCAGAACAGGCTTCGCGCGGCGGGTTACCGCCAGGAACAGTGTTCGTTCATGCCCATGCCGGTGAACGTCCACAAGTTCTCGAATGCGCCTGTGTCCGAAGCGGATCGCCAGACGTATGCGTGTGAGATCTCGTTCGTCAGCCACCTGAATCAGACCCGTGAGGAGCTTCTGCGCCTCGCGCTGCAGAAAGTCGGGACCTCGCCGGTGGCGCGGTTGTTGAAGGCCCAGTACGAACAGCTCGGCAGCGAGGTCGCACAAGGACGCATCCCGGGGACGCCGATGCAGACCGTCGATCGGATCCAGGCGCTCGCCCGGGAGCTTGGCCTCGAGATCGACAAGGCCAACGCCAATCAGATCCGTCAGCTCTTCACGGACCGCCTGATCAACGCCTTCTTCCGCGAGCAGGTGCTCGAGTGGGCCAGCCGAATGGACCTGAACCTCCACATCTACGGGAAGGGCTGGGAGCGCCATCCCACACTGGCCCGGCACGCCCGCGGTCCGGCCGAGCACGGGCATCACTTGCGGTGCATCTACCAGGCTTCGAAGATGAACCTGCAGGCTGTCTCCACCGGCGTGATCCATCAGCGGTTGATCGAAGGCCTATGCTGCGGCGGGTTCTTCGTCATCCGACGCACGCCGAGCGACGACGTCGCGGCACTGCAGGAGTCCATTCGAGATCGGTGCATCGCTCTGGGGCTACAGACCGACGCCGAGCTGTGGGACACGAACGACGAGGCGCTCAGGCAAGACGTTCGAGCCCTTAATGAAGCCCTGTATGCACCCGCGCAGCTCTATGAGGGCTTCGTCCAGGATCAATACTTTGATGCCGAACACGGCTTTCGAATGCAGGCGGGCTCGCTGCTGCCGCACTACCAGGATGTCGGGTTCCGTACGCAAGAGGAATTCGAGCAGGTCGTCTCACGCTACCTCAACGACGAGGGGGCCCGCGCGGAGGTCGTGCACGCCCAACGCCACGTCGCCGTGAGCCAGTTCAGCTATGAGTACGTCCTGGAACGCATCCTCGACTATGCCCACCAGCGGTTTTCCGCCCTCGCGGCGGAGGCGCCGTCACCCGCGGCCGGCATCTCAGGGACGCTTACGCTCACCGCCTAGAGGTTTCGCGCATCTCCCGGATGCACGTCCAGCAGGCCTTACGGCCGTCGGCGGACGCGTCCGATAACAGCGCTGCAGATGCCCAGGCATTGTCTCTGCGGATGAAACAAGCGGGACGGATCACCTCCATTGGACGATAAGGGCAATGGCAGATTCTGCCCGTTACGCTGGCCGCCGCCGCCGCTCGACGAATCGTCTGGACAGAAACGACGGCGTGCCAGCCGGTTTCGGAGGGGGGATTCCGTTTGGGGCTGCATCAGGAGCCGTCACCCATGACGAAGTCGTCCAAGGCAAAATCCATCGGCGTGCTGACATCGGGCGGGGATTGCCCGGGCCTGAACGCTGCCATCCGTGGCGTGGCCAAGGTAACCAAGGGCAACTACGGGATGGATGTCATCGGCATTCTGGACGGGTTCACCGGACTGGTGGAGAACCGGGTGATCCACATCGACGAGGCGGAGATGTCCGGCCTGCTGACGTTGGGGGGTACCATCCTCGGCACCAGCCGGAACAAGCCGCATAAGATGCCGATGCCCGATGGGTCGACGCGAGACATGACGGGTGCGGCGGCCGAGACCTATCGTCGGCTGAATCTCGACTGCCTTGTCTGCATCGGCGGAGGGGGAACCGCAAAGAACGCCCTGCGTATGAAGAAGGCCGGCCTGAACGTCGTTACGCTTCCGAAGACGATCGACAACGACGTGGCCGAGACGGAGGTAACGTTCGGGTTCGATTCGGCGGTGGAGATCGTCACGGAGGCCATCGACCGCCTTCACACCACGGCTTCCAGCCATCACCGAATCATGATCGTGGACATCATGGGGCACAACTCCGGCTGGCTCGCGCTCGCCTCGAGCCTTGCCGGCGGCGCCGACGTCTGCCTGATCCCGGAGCTCCCCTGCAAATACGATTGCATCGTGGCGGCCCTGAAGCGCAGAGAGGAGAAGGGGCGGCGCTTCAGTCTCGTATCCGTGAGCGAAGGGGCCGCGTACGCCTCCAAGAAGGATGCCGGCGTTAACGGAACGAAAGAGAAGAAGGACGGAAAGAAGAAGGGAAAGCACTCCAAGAAGGACGAGAACGGGTACACCGTGGTGTCCTCGGGGCTTGCCGAGCGGCTCAAGGGGTCCTTGGGTATCGAGGTCCGCGTCACGACACTGGGGCACGTGCAGCGCGGCGGCATCCCCACACCGACCGACCGCTTGCTCGCGACCGAGCTGGGTGTTGCGGCCGCTCGGCTGATTGCAAAGGGAGAGTACGGGGTGATGGTGGCCGTGAAGAACGGCGAGATCGTGCCCGTCCCGCTGGAGAAGGTCGCGGGAAAGAAGAAGACCGTGCCGCTCGATCACACCATGATCAAGACCGCCCGACGGATCGGCCTGTGCCTGGGGGACGAGTAGCTCGGCGGGGGAATCTCCCCGCAGCTTCAATCAGGCGAGGCAAGCTCATACCAGATCGTTTGGTCCTTGGGATCGAGTGAGACGTTCAGCATCGGTCCTTCGCGCACCACCTTGGCCGTCTTGATGCGCTTGCCGGACGCGTCGAGCACGAAGCCCGTCGATGCCTTACAGCGAATACCGACCGTCGCGGGTTGAATCTCCACGCGCGGCGGCGAGATGCCCCAATGGTTCTCGACGCTGTTGCGCTGCTCATTCCATCTCATGCCGGTGTTTGCGGCGTGGGCGATGGTCGTGACGAGGACGCGCTCCGATTCCGGGAAAGGCCGGCCGTCCAAACTCGTCACGGCGATCGCGCCGAACCCCTTGCTCGTCGCGCCGGTGCGAATCGAGACGTCGCCGAGGTCGATCTCGCTCGAGGCGATGAAGCCGAGGGCGAGTGCGCTCCGCGGAGCGCTGAGGAGATAGCGCGCCGTGTCGTCGTTGTCGTGATGCCAGGTAAACTGCCCCGTGTCGCTAACCACGGGTTCCGGCGGAGAGGCGTGCGAACGGCTCGGACGCTCGGCGGGCCCTTCGCTCAGATCGACGCCGATCCGATGCTGCCACGCCATCCACGCGGGCAGGTGATCGCCTAGGCGCATCGCAAGCAACTCTTGCGCCGGCGCAACGTCGCCCCGGCGGTACATCATGGCGGCGGCCGGGAGCAGACCCATGACGAGCGGATTGCCGTTCACGTCGAAGAAGCCTTGGATCTTCTGCGCCCGCCACCGTTCGTTGCCGTGCTGGAACGAGTAGAGGAAGATCCCGTCCCAGTCTTGAAGCGCGCCCAGAATGGCAAAGCTGGGGACGAACTCGGCCTGGTACTCGTTCGGCGCGGGTTGGTTGTACTCGCTGACCGTGAAGGGCATGCCGATGACGCGGCCTTTCGCCAGGTGCGGCAACGACCCGCCGGCTCGATCTCGCACGGTAGGCGTGTTGCCGATCCGCCAGCCGGTGGCGCTCCAGGCCCGACCGGTCCAACGCGGATGCTGCCAATAGGCGTGGGCGTCGATGTAGTCCAACACGGCGATCGCGCGGAGGTCGACGTAGCCGACCTGCGTGCCCGCGATCGGGGGGCGAATCTTCAACTCGTCTTTGAGATATCGCCCCGTGTCCTTGAAGAAGTCCCTCTCGACCTCGAACAGGAACGCGCGAATGTCGTCCCGGCAGGCAATCGAGTGCGGAGTGATCGGCAGGGCGATTGTGCCGGCCTCGAGCGAGGCGTTTCTTCCGATCGAATGAAGCTCTCCGCCCGTGCGGAGATGTAGGTCGGCGAGCCAGACGTCGGCCCGGTGCTTGCCGATCTTGAAGATCCATCGGGCCTTGCCCTTCAACGTGTCCTCGGCGCGGAAGGCGTAGGAATGATGCCGCCACTTGCGGTCGACCTGGATCTTCCTGCCGAAGCCGATGCGGTCCCAGGGCGATTCACCGCGGGACACATCGACATGCACCTCGCGGGGTTCGTCGGCGCGGATCCAAAACGATACGGTGTAGATCTGCCCTTTGCGGACGCTCAGGTTGTGGCGGCCGAATTCGAGGTGCCATTCCTGGCCGGTCGTTCGGTCGATCTCGATCTCGATCGCGCGGTGTCCCTCGGGTCCGGAGCTTCGCAGCTTCACCTCGGCGCGGCTCTTGCCGTGATCGAAGAGCAGCCAGGGCTTGTGGCCGTTGGCGAAGTCACCGAAGTCCGCGATGTCCTTTCCCAGCGGTTGGGAGACGTCGCCCCATGCCTTGCGGAGCGCCTCGGTCGATCGGTATCGCTCCTTCAGCCACGCGTTCCATCGCTTGCGCAAGGGGGCCTTGTAGCGCTCCGGCACGTCGACGAGTGGCCCGAAGCCGACCGGGCTGAAGCGGTTCTCGTTGGTGATCTCGACCATCGCCAGGCTCGGCTCGTCCGCGAGACGTCGACCGCTGTGGGGGTTCTTGTATGTGAGGAGGATGCGGGCATAGTCCTTCCACAGCTCGCGCATTCGCGGCACGAAGTAGTGCGTGTACTTGTTGTAGCGGCCCAGCTTCTCGGCCTCGGGGAACCCCTCCTTCTCCGTGAAGGTCCGTGAGACGTGGATATTGATGTCGCTGTAGATGCCGTGCCGGCCGAGCTGGGTGATGAGGTAGGCCAGGCGTTCGAGCTTTTCCGGATCAACCTCGCGCGTGCCGTCCGGGTGCCGCCTCCAGATGTCGCGCCGGTCCATGTGATGATGACGCACGGCATTGATCCCGAACTTGGCGAGGTGGGCGGCCACGGCTTCGGCGTCCCCATGGGTGGGGAAGTTCGCACCGAACGAGAAGTTCACGCCGAGGAGCCGCACGCGCTTGCCGTCGGCCGCGGTGAAATGCCCGCCTTTGACGGAGATCCGCCGCGAGTCGTCGATGGGCCCGCTATTGAGCGTGCTGACGTCGATGGCCGTCGTGGTGCTGTCGAGAGCGGGCAGGGGGAACGGGAAGGTCTCTGCCTTTGCACGGGGCAACGGACTGAGGGAGGTTCCGGCAAAGAGCACACCGAGGACGCATGGGGCGATCGCGGTTCGCATGGGGGTCTCCTTGAATGCTGCAAGGATGATACCCGCCGACGTCCGCGTCGAGTAGGGCGAGGGCGT
>CAZKCX010000265.1:0-8689 GCA_964550865.1 uncultured Planctomycetales bacterium | reverse complement strand
CATCCCCTTGCCCCCGGGGCAGTCATCGCCCAAGATCGAGACGATCTCGGTGGCTTCGTCGCGAAGCATCGCCTCGAGGTCGGCGCACGCGCGGGCCTGTGGATACTCCTCCGCAGCCTTCGCGCGCTGCTCCTCGTTCGTCTCGGCGATGGCGACGAGATCCGCTTGATCGCAGGCGTGGATCGCGCGGGCATGGTGCGATCCCCATGCGCCGTAGCCGACGAGTCCGACGCGTGCTCTGTCTTGTGCGCTCATTGCATATCGTTCCTTTCCAGGTGCCGCTACTCCACACCGAGCGAGACGTGCTTGGTCTCGAGGAACGCGTCCATGCCCTCGATGCCCAGCTCGCGTCCCCAACCGCTCTGCTTGACGCCGCCGAAGGGGGCCTGGCTGACCGTGGGCACGCCGTCGTTGATGCCGATCGTGCCGGCCTCGAGGGCGTCCATCAAGCGGAACGCCCGCCCGACGTCGCGGGTGAAGGCGTATGCGCTCAGGCCGTACTCGGTGGCGTTGGCCCGCCCGATCGCCTCGGCCTCCGTATCGAACGGGCAGACCGGAGCGACGGGGGCGAAGGTCTCCTCGCACATGCAAAGGGCGTTTCCCGGGACCTCGGCGAGCACGGTCGGCGGGAAGAACCAGCCCTGTGTGTCGAAGAGGCGCTTTCCGCCGCACAGGACCTTCGCGCCCTTGTCGACGGCGTCTTGCACGTGTCGCTCGGCGGTTTCGACGGCGGACTCGTCGATCATCGCGCCGATGTCCACGCCCTCGGCCAGCCCGTTGCCGACCTTGAGCGACTGCGCCCGGGCGACGAACGTCTCCAGAAACGCCTCGTAGACGCTTCGGTGCACGTATACGCGATTGGCCGCGATGCACGACTGGCCGGTGTTGCGGAACTTGGCGATCTCGGCACCGGTGACGGCCTGATCGATGTCGGCGTCCTCGAAGACGAGCACGGGCGCGTGACCGCCCAACTCCAGCGAGAGCTGCGTCATGGTCTTGGCCGAGGCCTCGATAAGCCCCTTGCCGACCTTCGTCGAGCCCGTGAAGGTGAGCTTGCGGCATAGCGGATTCTCGAGCAGCTCCTGGGCGATCTCCGCGGCCGAGCCGACGACAAGCTGGAACACCCCCTCGGGCAAACCGGCCGCCTCGACGCATTCGGCCAGGGCGACATTGCACATCGGTGTCCGCGACGAGGGCTTGAGCACGACCGTGCAGCCGGCCGCCAGCGCGGGCGCGACCTTGCGGACCGACAAGACCAGCGGGAAGTTCCACGGGCTGATCGCGCCGACCACCCCGACCGGCGTCTTGACCGTCAGGTTTCGCTTGCCCTCGGCCTGTTGGGGGATGACGCGGCCGTAGCCGCGACGCGCCTCGCCGGCGAACCAACGGAGATGGTCGACCGTCATGCCGACCTCACCGTTGCTCTGGGCGAGGGGTTTGCCGTTCTCCAGTGTGATCAGCTCGGCGATCTCCGCGCGGCGCTTCTCGATCCCGTCGGCGACGGCATTCAAGAAGCCGGCTCGGGTCGTTCCCGTCAGGCCTCGCCAGCCGGGCAGGGCGCTGTGAGCGCCTTCGATCGCCTCGGCGACGCCCGCGCGATCGACCGTGCAGACCTTCGCGACGGGCTCGCACGTTGCCGGGTTGATGACGGTCAACGTCGAATCGGTCGTGATCCATTCGCCGTTGCGATAGAGCGGATAGGTCTTCATGGTGCTGTTCCCTTCTTCGAATGATCGCCACGATGCGGCGCTGCAAGGTTCGCTTCTTCGTAGCACGGGCGTCTCGCCCGTGATTGACGGCCAAGATGGCCGTGCCACGGCAACTCATGGGCAAGATGCCCATGCTACGAAGACTCACGCCCAAGATGACCGTGCCACTCCCGTGCCATCACCTCAACGTCGACTCCTGCCCGCCATCTACCCCACCCAGTCGATTCCCATCACGCGCGCGAATTGCCGCAGCGTTTCCAGATGATCTCCCCGACAGACAGACACGTGATGCGGCATGCCCGCGTCGCACAGCTTCAGGAACCACTCGTGCGGCTTTCTGTCGACCAGCCGCGCCAGGCCGTTCGTGCCCATCAGGTGCCGGCGCGGCTCGATCGTCTCGGCCGCGCAGGCCGTCATGAGGTACCCCCCGTCGCAGTGCCACAACCGGAAGATCGTGATCGGCATCTCGGGCTTGAGCGTCGACTCGACGACGGCCGGGATCGGGAAGTTGAAGTGCTTGGCGATCGTCGGCCCGCGCTCGTGCCCGATCGGATACGAGAGCGCGAACGGCAGATTCCCCGTGTGCCACAACGTGATGGTTTCGTCGTCGTGCTCCAGCCAATCGCTGATGTAGCACGGTTCCATGCCGAGCGATCCGGCGATCAGCGCGCCGACGGCCCCGTCGGCGTCGCCCTCCATGGAGATGGCCACGCCCTCTTCGGTCAGCCGTGTCATGCCGAGATAGGGCCACTGCTTGAAGACGTTCGGCATCTCGGGCCAACAGCGGACGGCGAGGGCGTCTATCGCTTCATCCCCCATCAGCTGCCGGAACGCCAGGTAGAGCCGCGAGGCGGTCGGCAGGTCGTCGTCGGACGTGCCCTTGTGCGGTAGGCCCAGCGCCTTGACGCGATCCACGTCGGCCGCGATCTCGTCATCGCCCACGGCCTGCACGACGTCGGCGTATTGTTGAAGGCTGAAGCTCTGGACCTGCGGACCGAGTCGTTTGGTCATGGTCGGGGCATCGGCCGCCATGGCGAAGAAGCCCGGGGCCGTCCCCGCGATCACGCCGACCTTGGCTTGCCGCAGCGTGCGGATCGTCCGCGCGATGCGGACCTCGCGGCTCAGCTCGTCGATGACCTCCGGCTTCTCGGGATCGCCGTAGACGATCTCAAACCGATGGTGCAAATGCCGCAGGATCGATCCCCAGTTGTGCGCGCCGACCAGCGAACACGAGCTGATCATGTCGCCTTGTGGGTTCTCCGGCGTGGCCCAGAGGAGGATCGGATCGGGCCAGCGCTGGTGCAGCGTGGGCGCCATGCGGGCGTCGGCCATCGTCGTTTGCAGGGCGACGAGCGCATCGACCGATGCGCGCTCCAGGGCGTCGATGGCGTCGCACAGCGACGCATCGTCGACGACCTTCTCGGGCGGCTCGACGATCTCGAACTCCGTCTTGGCGAGCGCGTCGTGGACGCGCTTCGTCATGGTCGTGCCCCACTCCGGGTCGAAGCCGGGCCGCTTCCGGCCGAGGAAGATCACGCCCAGCTTGATGCGCGCGCGCTCCTTTTCCGTGGTCATGTCTTTCACCTACGCTGCTTGGATCTACTCTGGAGCGGCACGAGTCACCTCCGGAAGACACGCCAGCGTCAGCGTCGCCTGCGGTAGGACCGCCACCGATTTCGCTGACGCGATGAGCGATTCCATCTCTGCGTCGGAGGCCACCGGCCGCATCATCCACGCCCGCACGCGTCCCGGCCGTAAGTCCGAGAACAGGTGGACGCGGGCCCGCTGAAGCTCTCTTGCGATCTGGTACGCCTTGTGTCCGCCCATCACGAAGTCCTCACGGATTCGCGCGATGATGTCCTCGGGGGCGTGCGCGTCAGCCATCCACTGCTCGAAGAGCGTCGAGCCGCTCCCCTCGGGGCATTGCGCGAGCACGAGCACGGCTCCGCCGGGTGCCACGATCCGCGTCGCCTCCTCGATAGCCTTCTGCGACTGGTAGAGGTCGATGTCCTTCGGATGTCCGCCCGGCGAGGCGATGACGAGGTCTGCCCGTTGCGGCACGTCCACGCGGTACATCCGGTCGATCCAGGTGCAGGCCTGCCGGAACGACGCCTCGACATCGCCCGCGCTTGCGCCGACGAGACGGTGCTGCGCGTCCAATGCAACGCTGAGGTTGAAGTCGACGCCGGCCATCCGCCCGACCTCGTTGATCTCCTCGCGAACGGGGTTGCCGTCGATCCGTCCCGGCTCCGCGCCGGCGATATCCATCCGCGAGTGGTTCGTGCGAATGGCCTCGGCGTCGGCCAGGCCGGGATAGACGCTCTTCGGGCCGCCGCCGTAGCCGCAGAATTGATGGACCTCGACGTCGCCGGTGAGGACCTTCAGCTCGGCGTCTAGGAACGCCCGGTTCAGCGCGATGTCCGTGCCGAGCGATGTCGTGCCCAGATGGAGCAACCGCTCGGGCGTGTTCGGGTCGTGGTTCTCGGCGCCGAGCTTCCCCGCCCACGAGCCCAGCGAGCGGCACAGCTCCTCCTGCGTCAACGGCCGGTGCAGGCCCGTCGCGACGATGACCTTGACCTTGTCGGGCGACACGCCGCCGGCCGACAGCTCTTCCATCACCGCGTCGAGCAGCATGCCGGTGGGGACAGGCCGCGTGGCGTCCTCGATCGTGACGACCACGCTCTGCTTGCCGCGGGCCAGGTCGCGCAATCGGTCGCTGCCGATCGGATTGGCCAGCGCCTCGCGCAGCATTGCGACGGGGTCGTCCGCGGGCGGCAGCGCGGCGGGCTCGAAGACCCCGACGAGTTTGTCGTCCGGGATCTCCAGCTCGATCGTCGTATCGCCGTAAGGCAGTTTCGCGTGGTGGATCATGTCCTCATTGCCTTCGCAGACACCTCTACGACCGCCGCGGGTCCAGTCAGAGACGCGACCGCGAGGCAAGGGTCGACATCGCGGTCGACCCTTGCCGCTTGCGTCCATTCCGAACTACGCGCTGACGTACAGCTTGGTCAGCACGAACTCGTTGTGGTTCAAGACCTCGGCGGCGGTCCATCGCCCGTTCGAGACGCGGATCATCATGTCCCACAGCCGATCGCCCGCCTGCTTGAGGGTGTACTCGCGCTGGAGCAGGCCGGTGACGTCCACGTCGATGTGCTCCCGCATCAGCCGCGCCGTCTTCGGGTTGGCCGTCAGCTTGATGACCGGCTCGATCGGGTTGCCGATGACATTGCCCTGGCCGGTGGGGAACAGGTGGCAAACGAACCCCGCCGCCGCCCAGAGGGTGACGGCCTCGGCCGCGGCCGACGAGGTGTCCATGAACCAGAGGCCCTTGCGTTTGGGCATTTCTGCCGGCTCCAGGCAACCGACGTACGTGCACTTCTTGCCGATCTTCTGGAGGTTGCCCAGGGCCTTCTCTTCGATCGTCGTCAGCCCACCGCGGATGTTGCCCTTCGTCGGCTGCGAGCCGAGCAGGTCCACGCCTTGCGCCTCGACGACGGCCTGGTAACGCTTGAACATCCGCATGAAGTCGTCGGCGGCCTTCTTGCTGGCCGCCCGCTTGGCGCAGATGTGCTCGCCGCCGGTGACCTCGGTCGTCTCGCCGAAGCTGAGCGTGTTGCCGCTGGCCCACAGGCGGTCGAAGACGTTGCCGACCGTGGGGTTCGAGGCCAGTCCGGACGTCGTGTCCGACTCGCCGCACTTGGTCGAGACCCAGAGGTCCTGGATCGGGCACTTCGTCCGCTTCTGCTCGCTGGCCCAGAGCTTGTACTCCCACGCCTTCCACGACGCCTGGCGGACGCATTCGAACTGCCCCTTCAGCTCGATGGAGAAGCCGGCGACCTTCGTGCGGCCCAGCGCCTTGACGCCCTCCACAATGCGCTGGGTCCACTCGTCCTCGATCCCGATCACCACGCAGGCGGCCACGTTCGGGTTCGCGCACGTGCCGATGATCGTGCGGAAGAACAACTCGAGATCCTCGCCGAACTGGAGCCGGCCGTAGTGGTGCGGGATGGCCATCGTGCCTTGCACGTTGGCAGCGACGGCCTCCGCGGCGGCGTTCGAGATGTCGTCGAGCGGCATGATGACGACGTGGTTGCGGATCCCCACCCGGCCGTTTTCGCGACGATAGCCCATGAAGTGCTTGTCGAGCTGCAGCTTCTGCCTCTTTGTGCTTGTCTTTCGCTTGGCCATCTTTACCACCTCGCAGTCTTGAGATTGTGGGTATGCACGTGCTGGCCCTTCTTGATGGCCTTGCTCGCGTTGCCGATCGACTCGTCATACTTGATGACCTGCTCGCCCTTGTCGATGTCGCCCAGGGCGATCTTATGGCCGAGCGGGACGGCTTGCGTCGCCTTCAGACGCGGCGTGCCGTTGGTCGTCATGTTCCACCCCGTCAGGGATTGTCCCTTCTTGAGATCGACGGCGGCCACGCCGACCGTGTCCTTCTTGCCGTGCACGATGAAGTGAACCATAAGCCATTCTCCTCTTGTCAGGTGCCTTGAAGCATCGTGTTCTTCTCTTTCCGCCGGGCTACGGGTCCGTCATAGGACGAACTGGGG
Organism: uncultured Planctomycetales bacterium; assembly: GCA_964550865.1. Taxonomy (GTDB): domain Bacteria; phylum Planctomycetota; class Phycisphaerae; order UBA1845; family JAFGLZ01; genus JAFGLZ01. The sequence continues at coordinate 2,424 of CAZKCX010000265.1, read as the reverse complement.
CGTCGCGGCCGTGTTTCGATCGGTGATGACCTGCCAGTCCGCATGGTTGCGGATATGCGTCACGGGATAGTCGTCTCCCGGCTCACCCAGCGCGGCCAGCCGCAGGACGGTATTGGCCCAGTCGAGGTCGGGCACGTCGTTGCGGCAGTAGAGCCGGATCTTCTTCGCCGAAAGGCACTGTTGCATGCCCAGCGTCAATGCGTGCCGGGGGAAGTTCTCGAGATCCCCGCCGACGTGCGAGCGAATCGCGTTGATGGTTACGGTGAAGTCGTTCAGCCGGACGAGCCGCGAGTTGGAGTTTGCCACGCCCGGCTCCGGTTCGTTGAAGGCGATGTGCCCGTGGATGCCGATCCCGCCGTAGCAGACAGCGGGTCCGCCCGCGTCGCGGAGCATGTCGTCCAGCGTTGCCAGATTGTCTTGATGCGGGAAGAGGACGCGTTTCGGATCCGGTCGCAGGCGTACGTCGAGCTCCTCCCAGAACGATCCCATCGCGCCGCGGAAGCTCGTCGGGTGGTCCTCCGGCACGACGTTGCCGGATGCGTCCGCGTATTCGTCCATGAAGAAGAGCGTGGTATCGGCCAGGCTGATGCGGTCGCGGTGAAGGATCTCCTTGAGGATCGGGTACTGTCCCGTCGGGCCGAACGGCACGATGAGCACGGTCGGTCGACCGTCGGCGTTGTTCCGGCGGATGACGTTCGCGATGGACTCGGCGAAGTGCTCGTGCAGGGCGTCGAGGCTGTCGAGGATGATCAACCGACCGCCCGATCGCTCGACCAGCTCGTCGGGAGTTAGCTTGTTCAGGGCGCGGATCTCTTCGGCGCGGTTCATGGCAATCTCCTCACGTGCTGATGCCGCTGCAGCTCGCCGCCGAGCAGCGGCCTGGCATAGTCGAGGAACGCTTCCGTGACGTCCGCCGCATCCGGGGACAGGAACTCCGGCGGCATCGTGCGCTCGATGTTCGCCACCCTCGCGAGCGGCGCGGTGCCGGTAGTCCATCGATAGCCCGGGTTTCGCTCGACCAGGATGGTGACCATGACGCCGCTTTGGCCTTCAAGGGCAAGCCGCACGGCCTTGCGACCGACCGCCTCGGCCTCCCTGCGATCGAGGTCGCTGACGTGCAGGGTGCTGGCCCGGCCCAGCAAACCGGGCTTCTCGTATCGACACCGCAGGCCGAGCTTGCCGGAGACCATGTCTTGGAGAACGGATGCGACGCCGCCAGACATCCCATGGCCGAAGCCGTCGGTCTGCACCGTGCTCGCTGCGACGGCGATGGAGCTCCCCCCCGCGTCGACGAGCCCCTCGCTGGTCGCGACGACCGCCCAGCCATGGCGACGCACCGTGTCCTCCACGTCCGTCAAGAAACGGTCGGCGTCAAAGGCGCGCTCGGGCAGATAGATCAGGTGAGGTCCGTCGCCCTCGTGCGTTCGCGCGAGCGCGGTCGACGCGCACAGCCACCCGGTGTTTCGGCCCATGGTTTCCAGGATGGAGACAGGCGTAGGCAGAGAGCTGACGTCGCAGCAGAGATCGTGTGCCGCCTGGGCCAGATAGCGCGCCGCGCTGCCGTAGCCGGGACAGTGATCGGTCTCGGCCAGATCGTTGTCGATGGTCTTGGGGATGCCCACGACGGCGAGGTCCTGGCCCGATCGCGCGGCGGCCTCGTGCATGTCGTGGCAATTCGACATGGTGTCGTTTCCGCCGTTGCCGAGCAGCCAGCGGACGTTTCGACGTCGGCAGAAGCTCAGCACGGCGGCCTTGTCGTCGTCGGTGAGCTTGTGGCGGCTCGACCCGATGGCCGACCCGGGCGCGACGCGCATGGTCTCCAACGCGTCGTCCGGCAACCGGTCCAGCTCGACGACCCGGTCCGCCAGGACGCCCGGCACGCCGTGCACCCCGGCGAGCACTCGGCCGACCTGACCGGAATCAACGGCCTCGCGCACCACCCCGTAGAGGCTTGCGTTGATCACGGGGGTCGGTCCGCCGCCGTGGAAGATCAGCAGATTCGGTTTGTCGGAGGCCCCGCTCATGGTCGATTACCGCCACTCCTGGAAGAGGTCCATGTCCCTGCCCCGCTGTTCGGCAAGCCGCTCGAGCGCGTCGTCCACCGTGCAGCCGTCGTGGATGATCCCACAGACGGCGGCGGCCACCGCGCGAGGGTCATCCTTCTGCACGAAGGAGACGTTGCGCCCGACCATCACGCCGCGGACGTTCGGCCCGGCCTGCATGCCCTTGTAGAAGTTCTCGAGGATGGGCGTGGGGTCCTCGCGGGCCGGTCCGCCCAGCATGAGAATGGGCAGCGTCGTCGCCTGCGAGACCTTCTCGTAGCCGTCGGCGTAGGAGAGCTTCAACCAGGTTCGGACGGACGACTCCCCGAGTGCCGCGCACGCCCCGGCGTCCTTGGCCATCGCCTCGACGGTCTTGACCGTT
>CAZKCX010000264.1:0-8693 GCA_964550865.1 uncultured Planctomycetales bacterium | reverse complement strand
AAACCAGCGAAGCCGCTGTTAAACATGCCGAATTCGCCAAAAAAGTACTGCGCACCAACCAGCCGCCGTCGCATTCGGGAAGGAGGAGAGGTCCGAGCAAATCCATCGGGTCGCCGAATGCACGGATGTCGCGACCTCCTCGTCGTGTTGCTGGCAAGGGCAGACCACGCAAGCCGCAGTCGTCGCTACATCCATTGACGGATCGTGAGGAGAAGGGTGACATGGCCGGGAATCGCCTAATCGACCGAACAGAAGTCGGTCCTCGCGGTGAAGCGCCGATGGACGCGGATCAGCCCTGGTATGCGTGGGTCTGTCATGCGGTCACCGGCGAACGAGTCATTGTCTTCGACGGCCTCGCCGAGGATCTGGGCGAACTGATCGCCCGGTCCGGCCACGACGTGGCCGCGCTGTCCGTGAACGATCGCGCCGTGACCAAGGCAAGGAACGAGCTTCAGGCAGGCAAGATACTTCCAATAAAAGGTTTACGTTTTGAGCAGGCCACCCCCGGCCAGCTGCCGGGCCAAGATGGGGCCTTTGACAGCGTCGTCCTTGCCGGTGCCCTCGAGTACCAGGCACGCCCGGCCGACCTGATCGCGGAAGCCCGCCGAGTTCTCAAAGAGGGCGGCCAGCTCCTCGTGGTCGCCCCCTTCGCCGCCGACGCCGACCCGCGGCAATTGCACAGCTTCGTGATCACAGATCTCATCGAACTCCTGGAAACGGCCTTCGAAGTGCACGAAGTAGGACTCCGTGACCTGCGGATCTGCCTGCAAGCCTCCGCGACCAACGCACCGCCGCAAACGTCCTTCATTGAACGCTCGGCTCCGGACCTCTTGAAGCTGACGGAACAGGCCTATCGGCAATCGGAGACGGAATCGATCCAGCGACAGACGCGACTGCGCCGGCGGAACGAAGCGCTGCCCCCCCCGTCGACGGGCGCGGCCGAAGGCGAGTCCGATCCGAAGCAGCACCTCAAGCGACTCTCCAGACAGCTCAAGGCGCTGGAGAAACGAATGCAGGCGATGCAGAGCGTCATGCTGGCCGGCGCCCGAGAAACCAAGAAGCTGCTCCGCGGCGACGGCATGCCGTTCGACACCGGTCCGCTCATGCGCCGTCTCCAGCACGGGATCGAGCGCATGCAGCGACGCACGGCGGCGCCGGAGCTCCTCGACCTGATGCCCGAGATCGTCGGGGACTTGCTTCGCCTGACCGCCCGGTACAGCCACGAGATGCTCGGGCGCGACCGTTGGCGACGCAAGCACACGCCCCGCCCGATCTTCGTCTGTGGTACGGGGCGCAGCGGGACGACGCTCTTGCAGCAGATCCTCTCCAACCACAGCCGGATCTTCGCCACGCGATACGAAGGTCGCTTCGTGGTCACGCCGGGCGGGTTGTTCGATATCCGCCGTGAGATCCTCAACCTCGAATCCCTGAAGCGGTTTCGCCGATCGATCCTGGGGCCGTGGTTCAAAAAGGTCTACCGCCAGGGCACGCCGGAGGAGTATGCGGGCGGCCTGTTCACGGACATCGACGAGAAGACGCTGACCGAACACGTCGATGGCTTTGAGGAGGAGCTGCGGGAGGGAATCGACGAAGCGATGCACGACATGATCGACGGTGTGTTCGCGTCCGCCATGAAGGCGCAGGGGAAGTCCCGTTGGCTCGAGAAGACACCGCGAAACGTCATCTACATGAACGACCTCTACCGGCTCTTTCCCGACGCCCAATTCGTGCACATCATCCGGGATGGACGAGACGTGGCGATCAGTTGTCTGGAGAACGACTTCTGGCCGATCGGCGAGATCCCGGACGCGGGCGTGAGCTTTCGGGAGCAGCCGAGAACGATCGAGAACGCGGCGCGGTACTGGGCGACGTTGATGCAGACGGCCCGCGATCAGATCGCGAAGATCCCGGACGAAGCCTACCTCGAGCTGCGGTTCGAGGACCTGGTCGACGATCCCGAGGGGAAGCTGCGCCAGCTTTGCGATTTCCTGGGCGTTACGTTCGAACCGCAACTGCTGGGAACGCCGCTGAAGCGAGATCGCACCCGACGATGGCTCTCGATCTTTACCGAGGAAGACAAGGCATCATTCAAGGCGCATGCAGGCCAGGCACTGATCGACTACGGCTACGAGAAGGACATCGCCTGGTAAGCGTCTCGGGGAGGCCGGGGAGGAAGACGAGCCACGTACCCGGAAGGAGCGTTCCCAAGCATGAATGCTTGACACGCGTTCGGCCGGGAAGTGAAATGAACTGTTTACCCTGACCACGACGAGGCACCGCCGCGGGCGCGGCGGTCGGGCGGTGCGGTTCGCACGGGGGTCAACATGGACTCACCATCCACAGCCATGCCGGTCTATACCTCGCGTCCCAGCCTGCTGGAGAGGGCAAAGGCCGTCTATGCCCGGCACGAGACCATCCGCTATCTGACCAGCGGCTCCCTGAAGGCCGGGAACCGGGACAAGGTGCTCGGGCACTTCTGGAGTCTGCTGGACCCGATGTGCTTTGTCGGTGTCTACTTCGTCGTATTCGGCCTGTTCTTCGGACAGGCCAAGGGCGGCCGAACGACGGAGTTCTTGACGTATCTCGTGATCGGCGTGATCGCGTGGCGGTTCTTCGACGCGACGGTCGGGCAATGCGCCAACTGTATCCGAAGCCGGCGCGGTCTGATTCATGAGATCAACTTCCCCAAGTCGATCTTTCCGGTCTCGGTCTGTTTGTCCCGGTTGTACGACTTCCTCTGGGGCCTGCTGGTCATCCTGGTGGTGGTCATTCTGACCGGGTCCTGGTTCAGCCTCGCGGTTCTCTGGCTCCCCCTCCTGGTGCTCCTGCAAGTACTGTTCACGCTTGGAGTCGGATTCGTCGTGGCGTTCTTGGGCGCTTTTTTCGCCGACACCACCAACGTCATCTCGGTCGGAATGCGGTTGTGGTTCTATATGTCCCCGGTGTTCTACTATGCCACCGGTCCAAACGCCCGCATTCCCGAACCGTATCAGAAATACTACATGCTCAATCCGATGGCGTGCTTCTTTGAGGCCTATCGCGATTCCATGCTCTACGCTCGAATGCCCGACCTCGGCCACCTGGCGTATATCGCGATCGGTTCGGTTACCGTCCTGCTCGTCGGATTCGCCGTCTTCACCCGGTGGGAGGGGGATTTCGCCAAGTATGTCTGACCCCGTCGCAGCCAAACCCGATGCCAACGGCAACACCACAGGACCCTCCGTGGTGGCGGAGGACGTCTGGGTCAAGTTCCTGATCCGCTATCACCGAGCAGAGGTCACGCTCCGCGAGACCCTGATCCGGGCCTTCGAAGGATGGCGGCAGGACGGCGAGGGCAACGGCAGATGGCGAAAGGAGTTCTGGGCCCTGCGCGGAATCAACCTGACCGCCGAACCGGGCGAGGTGATCGGCCTGATCGGACGAAACGGATGCGGCAAGACGACGCTCCTCAAGACCCTGGCGGGCATCTGCGGACCGGAGCAGGGCCACGTCCGCGTCCGCGGCAAGGTCAGCTGTCTGCTCAGCTTCGGCGTGGGCTTCAGTCCGAATCTCAGCGGGCGCGAGAACATCTACCTCAACGGGTCCATCCTCGGCCTGTCCCGCCGGCAGATCGACGGAAAGCTGGACCAGATCATCGAGTTCAGTGAGCTCGGGAACTTCATCGACGCGGCGGTGCGGACCTACTCGGCCGGCATGAAGGGACGGCTCGGCTTCTCAATCGCCGTGCACATCGATCCGGACGTCCTTCTGCTCGATGAGGTCATCAGCACCGGCGATGCCTCGTTCCGCGCCAAGACCGGTTCGATCCTCGACCGCTTCCGCCAGGACCACAAGACGGTCATCCTGGCAAGCCATAACATGGACCTGGTCCGTCGGACCTGCACCCGGACCCTGTGGCTCGTCGACGGCGAGGTGCAGATGGAAGGCGACCCGAAGAAGGTGACCCAAGCCTATCTCAACGACGCCAAGGCACGGGCCGCATCATCGTCTTAGAGGAGAATGGGGCGTGGGCAGCGATCGCGTCAACGAACTCTACTACCGCCGGATCTTCGACAAGGGCGACCAGGAGACCTGCCGCCAGCGCATCCACTGGATGGTCGGACAGGCGAAGGGAAAGCGGGTGCTCGACATCGGCTGTTCCCAGGGCATCGCCTCGATCCTCCTCGGCCGCGCCGGCCACGAGGTGGTCGGTGTCGATGTCGACCCCAAGGCCGTCGAGTACGCATCGGCCGAGCTCGAAAAGGAACCGGAGCCCGTCCGGAACAGCGTGACCTTCCAACGGATCGAGCCGGGGCCGTTGCCGTTTGACGACGCCTCGTTCGATACCGTCCTCTTCGGTGAGGTCATCGAACACCTGGCACACCCGGAACAGGTGCTGCGCGACCTCCGCCGCGTGCTCACCGACGATGGGCGGATCGTCCTCACCACGCCCTACGGGCTCCATCCGCATCCGGATCACCTGCAGACGTTCTATCTGACCAACTTCTTGGAGCTCGTCGGCAAGGCCTTCAGCACCTGCCACCTGTCCGTCTATCACAAGTACATCTGTTACGTCGGCTCCGCGTCGCCGGAGGACCACGAACCGGCCATCCATGAGCCGGCGCACCTGCTGGACGTCTCCCAGCACGGGTTCCTCTGGGCGGAACGGCGATACAACCGAAGGCTCGAGGGGCTGCGAGCCGAGCGGGCCGAGCTGCGCAAGAAGCTCCGGGCGCTGGAAGCGCTCGATGTCGCGTCCGTGCTCCCGGGGGAAACGACGTCCGAGCACGGACCGTTCCCTCAAGCGGTGCGTCAGTGGGTCACCGCAACGTGCCTGTCGGTCCGGCGCGTGGCGGAGATGATCCAAAACGACGGCACGGAGGTCGACCTGTCTCTCGTCCAGCGCCGGCTCCAGCGGCTGGCCGACCGCATCGAGGGGGGCATCACACCCGGCGAATCGATCGATCTCTGGCCGGACCTGTTCCAGGACGTGCTCGACATCGCCGGCAGCCAGCTCGCGGCTCGGCTCCATGAGGTCCAGGCGGAAGCAAAGGCGACCCGGACGCGGCTGGAGACCGAGCTGAAACGGGAGCGAGCACAGCATCAACGCCAGGTGAAAGAGCTCGAGCAGCGGCACAAGCAGGCCATCACCGAGCTCGAACGCGCCCGCGACGAGCTCGTGGCCCGGATGCGATCCGAACACGAGTCCCGACAGGCGGAGGCCGTAGCCGCCGTCCGCTCGCAGCTCCAACCGCAAATCGACACGCTGCAGCAGCGGCTGCGCAAGTCCGAGAACAGCAGCCAGGTGCATGAAAGGGCGCGGCGTCTGCTCGAGACGCGACTCAACCGCCACGCCGAGCTGTTGGCCTACTTCCGCGCCTCCCTGGAACTGCGCGAGCAGGAAGTCCGCTATCGCCTCGGCGACCTGCTGGTCTCGACCGCGAGCCAGCCGTGGCGGCTCCCGCTGCTGCCGTACCATGTGGCCAAGCTGTTCCTCGAAGGCCTCAAGCGCCGCCGGGAACGCAAGGCACTCGAGCAGACCCCGGAGTTCCGAGCGCCGTCCGGGAGCAAGAACGAATCCGCCGCCTTGTCCGACACGAGCAAGACGGCAGCGTCCTCCACGTCCACGAGCGGTCAGGACGCGGCGCCCGCCCAGGGGGAATCGTCGTCGCTGTTCAAGCCGATCGTCCGGCCGGAGCGGCCACCACGACTCCCGATCACCGCGGCCGTGATTCTCGACGAGTTCAGCTACGATTGCTTCAGGGGCGAATGCCGCTATGTCGAGATCACGCCCGATGATTGGCGCGCAAAGCTCTCGGCGGACAGACCGGATTTCCTCTTCGTCGAGTCGGCCTGGCGCGGCAATCACGGTGCATGGCAATCCCAGCTGACGCGTGCGCAGTACATGGACAAGAGCCCGCTGCTGGAGCTGCTGGACTGGTGCAAAGAGCAGAACATCAAGACGGTCTTCTGGAACAAGGAGGACCCGCCGAACTTCGAGCACTTCATCTACGTCGCGGCCCGGTTCGACTACATCTTCACCACCGATGAGAACTGCGTGCCACGCTACAAGGAGGTGGTCGGACACGACCGCGTCTGGGCCCTGCCCTTCGCCGCCCAGACCGATATCCATAACCCGATCGGCTCGAACCACGAGCGCCTGGGGAATCTGGCCTTTGCCGGCACCTACTACGCCATGCGTCATGCCGACCGGCGGGCGGACATCGACCTCCTGCTCAAGCCCGCCCTGAGCCGCGGGCTGACGATCTTCGATCGCATGGCCAACTACACCAAGAGCGACTACTACAAGTTCCCGCCCGAATACAAGGACGTCATCTATGGCTCGCTCAGCTATCCGGAGATGGTCGACGCCTACAAGAAGTACCGCGTGTTCTTGAACGTCAACTCCGTCAAGGACTCCCCGACGATGTTCTCGCGGCGGGTCTTCGAGCTGTTGGCGTGCGGAACGCCTGTCATCAGCACCTACAGCCTCGGCGTCGAGAAGATGCTCGGGGCCGACTGCGTGCCGCTGGTGGAGACCGAGGAGCAGGCGGCGGAATGGATGGACAAGCTGCTCGCCGATGAGGACCTCCGCGACCGCATGACCCTCCTCGGACGACGCAGAATCCTCTCCGAGCACACGTACGTCCATCGATTCCGCTTCATCCTGGACAAGATCGGCATCCCGACCGAGCAGGCCCCCCAACGCGTCAGCGTCGTCACGTGCTCCAACCGGCCGACCTGGATTGAGAACGTGATCGCCAATTACCAGCGGCAGCGCTGGCCGGACAAGGAGCTGGTCCTGGTGCTCAACCACGACGGCTTCGACCTCGACGAGGTCAAGCGCCGCCTGGAGACCGTACCCAACGCCCGGGCGTATCAGCTCCCCGAAGAGCGATCCCTGGGCGAGTGTCTCAACCACGGCATCGACCAGAGCCGGTATGAGTACTGGACGAAGTTCGACGACGACAACTTCCATGCGGAGAACTTCCTCACCGACCTGATGCTCGCCTTCACCTATGCCGATGCGGATCTGATCGGGAAGTGCTCGTACTTCGCGTATCTCGAGGGATTGAGGTGCCTTGCCCTGCGGTTCCCCGATTACGAGCACCGGTATGTCGACTTGCTTTCGGGCTCGGCCATGATCGTCAAGCGGGGGGTCTTCGAGAAGGTCCGCTTCCCCGAGCGAAGCGTCGGAGAGGACACGCAGTTCATCCGCGACTGCCGCGAAGAGGGGTTCCGCATGTTCTCCACCGACCGCTTCAACTACGTCGTCCGCCGTGCGAAATCCCAGGACGAGCACACCTGGAAGGTGGAGGATCAGGAGTACCTCAAGAAATGCCGGATCGTGGACCACACGGACGACTACAAACCCTACGTCGTGGTCTGAGCCCCCCTCACCCGAGTCTCGCCAACCGTTCAGTCATTCTTACAGGTGGCTTCCGAATCAGGTCGCGCAAGCCACGCCAGATAACCCCAGTAATAAGGCCCCAAGGACGCCGGGTGCAAATACCAGGGGTGGCGGTCGACGCGGAGGACACGCGAGTCCCGGAGCCAGCGGTCGATCCGCCAGCTGTACGACGCTTCGGTGGAATCGCAGACGCGCTCGTGCTTGTGATCGTAGTGCCGAATCACCTTGCCCTCGACGGGCAACGTGACCTCCAGGAAGTACGCGTATCGTCCCGCCACCCGGAGCAACTCGGCCATCACTGACGCCGGCTCGGCGATATGATCGATCACCGAGACCGTGAAGACGAGATCGAACGACCCGTCGGCAAAGCGTCCCAACGCGCCCTCGTCGGCATGCCGGAGGTCCAGGTCGGTGTTTTCGCAGCCGATCCGGATCGCCTCGGGGTTGACGTCGATGCCGGTCAACTCCACGTCCGCCACGAGTTGCCGGATCGTCCAGAGATTCCGGCCCGCTCCACAACCGAATTCGAGAACGCTCCGGACGCCGAGGTCCGCAACCATCTGCGCGACCATGCGGGCCCACGGCTGGCTGCGGCGATAGAAGACGCCCACCTCGCGCTCGCTCCAGTAAGTCTTGGCATCCCCCGGCTCCTCGTCGGCGAATTGTCCTTCGGGAATGATGTGAAAGCCCTGTGCCGACACCTCCTGCGATGATGCGGGCGGTGGCGGGAACATCAGGTCCGTCACCTCGCGCAGTTGACGACAGCGATGCCAGCCGGCCCGCTCGGTGAGGAACCGAAGGGTCTCCGAGGCAAGCCATACGTGCGCGTCGGCCGCCAATCCCGCATCGGACAGAAGGGCCTCCGGTTCGACGGAGCCGGCGTTGCCAACGTCCGACGCCAGGATGCACCGTCTCGCGTGCTGCCGCGCGAAGGCCAATGTGTCTTCATCCAAGCGGTGCGCGTCCAGCGCGAGAACCACCTGATCATGCCGGGTAGTCAGTTCGGTCACGCGAGCCCGAAGCGAGCGCTCGGCCTCCGCCTCCGCCACCCACACGATGACCGGAAAGCGGAACGCCCGCAGCACGTGCTCCTCGAGCCAGTCCACCTCACCGTCGTCGCGCAGCTCCCAGCCCGTCAGCACCTGTCGCCGTTCGAGCCATCTCAGCACGTCACTCGTCGGCCGGCCATCCGCAGCCGGGTCGACCCACAAGCCCCCCAGCCGCTCCATCTGCCACAGCAGCTCGAGGTTCCTCACGTCGAACTGCCGGCACTTGGCGTCGTCATGCTCGACGTGGCGCGTCC
>CAZKCX010000263.1:0-8698 GCA_964550865.1 uncultured Planctomycetales bacterium | reverse complement strand
TCTCGAGCACGGGCGGGTTCGTCGCGAGCGTGTCCTGGAAGAGGAGCTTCCACGTCTTGCCGCCGTCGGTGCTCCGCGAGAGCCGCCACTGCTGGGCGGTGTAGGCCTCGTTGCGGCTGCGGATGTGGGCCTCGAAGATCCCGCGAGCGTTGCTCACGACCTTCTGGTTGTGGCTCTGGAACGTGGCGTAGCCGGTGGCCTCGGGATCGACCACGTGAAGCTCGATCTCGCCGATGGCTGGCTTCACCGCGCTCTCGGCGGTCGAGAGCAACGTTTGAGCCGTCAGCGCTGAGACGGCCACAACGAGGGCGATGCTTCGGGTTTCCATCAGGCATACTCCTATTGCCAGGTACACTTGCGCGCGAGGACAGCCACGAGCGACGCGAGCGCATGCTCGACCGCCGAAGCGGAAGCGGCCCTCGACAACCCGAGCACGACCGCCCCGCGCCATTCCTTCGCTTCCGCGATCGATGCGACGGTGTAGGCCGGGATCGAGGAATCGCGGAGTTCCGCCGGCGGGTCGATGATGCCGAACGAAATGCCCTCGGCGAAGCGCTTGCGCGCCAGATCGGCGAGCAACTCCGACGCGAGCATCATGATGCTGATCTGCGATCGACTCTGGCCGGCCAGCAAGAGCGGGGCATCCTCTTGCAGCCTTCCGATTCGACCGACGACCGCACCGCATGGCGCGTCGCACCACGACATCGCCGCCGCCAGCCCGTAGGCGAGCATCGTGAGCGGTCGCACGGGCCCGGCCAGGGCATCCTTCATCTCCGCTTCGGTAGGCGCCTTCGCATGCCCAAGCTGCCCCTCCTCGGATACCCGCTCGGCTCCCGGCGGGGCGTCCCGCGGCAACACCGCGCCGGCCGCCGTGACGCCCGAGGTCGAAGACATCCGCGACAAGATGCTCGCCGGGAGGATTTGCGATTCGGCCTGCGGTGTCGTCAGCTCGTGGCTCGGTTGGATGAGTTGCATACGATAGTCGGGGCCTCTGTCGGCTGCGCCGATGTGCACCACCTGACGCGAGGACAGCCGGAAGGGCCTGCCGGGATGATCGGCATATCCGATGGGCCGCCCCGCCACCCAGGTGCCCCACGAGCTTCCGCGAAGGCGGCCTCCTTCCCAGTGGCCGTCCTCGACATACCACCCATCGGCGTACCTCAGCAACCGGGCATGGCGTCGACTGACGCGCGATCGCCGCTTGCCGTCGGGACAGGGCGCGCCCTCCGGGTCGCGCAAGACGACGTCGTTGTCCCACGCGCTGCCGATCGTGATCTCGCTCGAGTGCAGGCAGAACCACCATCGCGAGGCCATCTCCGGTTCCCACGGCGCGACCTCGAGATACGCCGGGCGGCGAATCTGCTCCTCGAGCGGCGCGCGGGCCGTCTCTTCGTGGAAATCGATGCTCTCGGCGTCTGAATCCGCCTCGCTCCACTCGAACGCCTCGATCCGGGGGGCGTCCGGCAGGCGCACCGTCGAGCGACGCTCCCAGCGACCGACGCGATGCCCTGACGCGCTCGCCCGCATCACGTCGTAGAACGCGTAGCTCGCCCATACCCTGCCCGGCGGTGTCTGCCGCCAGAGCTGCTCGGCCTCCGAGAGGAGTCGGTCGAAGGCCGACCCGCGAAAGCCGTCGAAGAAGACCTCCGCTCGATGCAGCGCGATCCCGCCGGGCGGCGACTGTGCGAAGCTCGACTGCGCGCGGCGGGCGGCCTGCAACGCCTCGACCGGATCTCGATAGACGGCCGTCACGGAGCCCTCGAAGACGTGGAGCGGGCCGTGCTCGCTGCCGAGCATGGTCGACTCGGCGCGATCCGCATGCGCCAATCCCTCCGGCACCGCGGCGGCGGCGATTGTCAGTGTCGTCGCGGGCCCGCCTCGCAGATACTCCTCCACGCGGTGCCGAGCGTCCCGTCCGCTCTTGGCGAAGAGACGCAGCTCCGGGTCGCCGTACAGCACGAACGCCCCCCAAGAGGATACGCTGGGCTGAAGGCGTCGCACGGCGTCGCGCGCAAGCTGCAACGACCGGCCGACGGAATGCCCGAGGATGGCCTGACGATAGAACTCGATCGCCAGGTCCGCGCTCGCGCCGGCCGCGACGGGCCACGTCGTCCCGAGTAGACAGCTCGCGCCGGCCTCGACGAAGGCGGCGATGAGGTTGTCCGACGGGACGACCGAGTCGCGCTGCGATTCAGCCCGGATCCGGCCGGCACTGCCGCAGGCGTTCAGGAAGACGAGGCGTGGAAACCGTCGCTTCTGGCCGCCCCACTGGCTGCGGATGGCATCGGGCGTGTACTCGCCGTCGGCCAGCACAAGACCGCCGTCGGGCACGCAGTGGCAGGCAAGATGCAGGATATCGACCGGTCGATCTCGGGCTGCGTCAATGACCTCGACGATCCGCTCACGCGTCGCGTCGGATCCCGCAAAGACGGGCTCGAGCCCCGCAGGTCGAAACCCCTCGTCGAGCAGGTGATCCCGAATGAGCATGCCACGGATGCGGGCGGCCTGTTCCTCGGCCTCCGGGAGGCCGGCCAGGAGCCCGCTCTTGCCCGTCGGATTGACGACGAACACCGCGCGGGCCGTGGTGTGAACGGGCGCGAGAAACGCACCGCGTCGGGGGACCTGCAGGATGCGACCCAGTGGTCGCGACAAGCCAAGCGCCGAGGTGACGGGGCGATCGGTCTCGAGCGGCAGCAGCTCCCAGGGGAGGTAGGGCAAGTCGGTGGCGATGCAGACGTATTCACCGAGGTCTTGAAGAAGCCCTCGACCCTCCGCGTCGAGGGCCGTCAGAAGCTCCATCGCCAGACCCGCCAGTGCGGTTTCGTCTTCGCGGCCCGTCAGCGCGGCGGCGCGCCGCTCGAGTTGGGCGATGCGCTCACCATCCGCTGTCCAGCTCGGCAGGCCGGCCGGTCCGTTGGGGATGTCCCAGCGTCGCACGTCGACGCGGTTCGATCCCGCGGATCGCTCTCGCTCGATGTGGATGTTCGTGCGTCGAATGCCGTCCCAGCTCATAGCCGCCACCCCGTTGCTGCCTCTGAGGGTCAACTATAGGGGCGCGTGCATGACGGGGCAATGTGGTGGGGTACTCCGCCCGCGTTCGCGGGTTCCGCCCTACACGGACCAGGCTTCCCTTGCGTCAATTGGTGGTCCCGCCGCTACAGCGGCGCGGCATCCCGCGTACGCCAACGGCATGAGTTCTGTGCGGCGCAGCGCGGTTCACTCGAACTCCAGCTCGTAGTGGTATACGTTGTCGCGAAGCTCGCTGGTGACCCGGGTCGGGCTTGCGTTGAAGACGTGCTGCATGGCCTTATTCTCGCGGAGCACCTCGGCCGTGAAGCCGCTGACTCCGCTCCGCCGCGCGATGTTGATCAGGTGCCGCAGGAGGAACTTTCCGATGCCCTTGTTCTGGTAGTCGTCGCGCACGGTGAAGGCCACCTCTGCGCGGTTGGTCTTGGGATCGAGGTAGTACCGTCCCATGGCGATGATGTCTTCGCCGTGGGCCTCCGGCACGGTGCCGACGACGGCGACCTCCGTCCCATGATCGACGTAGACGAAGTCGAGCATCTGCTTCGGGGGGATGCGCTTCATGTACGTCATGAAGCGGTAGTAGACCGTCTCGCGACTGAGCTGATAGAACAGGTCGCGCAGCTTGGGCTCGTCCGTCGGATGCACGGAGCGGAAGTTCACGAGCGTCCCGTCGTCCAAGATCATCGACGTGCGCCGATCCGCCGGGCCGACGACGATCCGATGCTCCACGTCCGCGAGCTCGGGCCGCAGGTACTTCGCCTCGATGGCCTCGCGCAGAAGCTGCCCGCGGAAGTCGGGATGCGCGATGCTGATCAAGGAGACGGCCCGCTCTTGGATGCTCTTGCCGTGTAGGTAGGCCACGCCGTATTCCGTGACGACGTAGTGCACGTCGCCGCGGGTCGTGACGACGCCCGCGCCCGGCGTCAGGTGGGTGACGATCCGGGAGACCTTGCCGTTCTGTGCGCGGGAGGGCATGGCGATAATGGCCTTGCCGCCCGGGGATCGTGCGGCCCCGCGATTGAAGTCGAGCTGACCGCCGATACCGCTGTAAAACTTCGTGCCGAGCGAGTCGGCGCAGACCTGGCCGGTCAGGTCGATCTCCAGCGCGACATTGATGGCCACCTGCTTGTTCTGCCGGCTGATCAGGTACGAGTCGTTGACGTATTCCGTCGGGTGAAAGCTGAAGAACGGGTTGTTGTCGATGTAGTCGTACAAGCGCTTCGTGCCGAGCACGAAGCTGGCCACGCACTTCCCGCGGTCGAGGCTCTTCCGCTCGTTGGTGATCACGCCGGACTCGATCATATCGATGATGGCGTCGGTGAACATCTCGGTGTGGATGCCCAACTCCCGTTTTCCCTTGAGGAACTCGAGGACGGCCTGCGGAATCCGTCCGATCCCCAGCTCCACGGTCGAGCCGTCCTCGACCAGGGCGGCCACGTATTCACCGATCCGTCGCGTGACCTCCGTGGGCTCGGGGGGGTTCACCTCGAGGAGCGGTTTGTCCACCGGCACGAGGACGTCGATGTCGTGAACGTGGAGGAAGCTGTCGCCGAGCGTTCGCGGCATGCGGGGGTTCACCTCGGCGATGACGAACCCGGCGTTCTCGGCCGCACTCTTGACGATGTCGACGCTGATCCCGAGGCTGCACATGCCGCGCTCGTCCGGAGGGGAGACCTGGATCAAGGCGGCATCAATGGGGAGCTGTCCCGATTCGAACAACCGGGGGATGTCCGACAGGAAGACGGGGGTGTAGTCCCCCAGGCCTTCCTGGATCACCCCGCGAACGTTTTCCGAAATGAAGAAACTGTTGACGCGGAAGTGCTCGGCGAGGTCTTCCTCGGCGTAGGGGGCCTCGCCCATGGTCAGCAGGTGCACGATCTGGAGGTCGGCCAACTCGGTCGATCGATCGACCAGGGCATGCACCAACTCCGTGGGTTGGGCACACCCCGTGCCGATGAAGACCCGCTGGCCCGGCCGAATGTGCGAGACCGCATGGTCGGCCGTCTCGACGAGGCTCGCGTATTTGTTCTTCCAATTCGCGTCGTAGCTCGTATTGGCTTTGGCGTTCATTACTTCTTACCGGGTTCCGAAAGGGTCATGCGGGCGTCGGCCACGACCGGATCGGTGCCGATCTGCCCGACGATGAACGGGTTGATGTCCAACTCGACGATTTGCGGGAAGTCGGTGACCAACTGGCTGATGCGCTGCAGACCCGTGGCGATCGCCCGCAGGTCCACGCCGGATTGCCCCCGCGCGCCGCGGAGCAGGGCATACGAGCGCGTGCCCTCCAGCATCTGGATCGCCTCCTCTTCGGTAATCGGCGCCAGATGGAACGTCACGTCCTTCATCACCTCGACGAAGATGCCGCCCAGTCCGAACATCAGCATCGGGCCGAACTGAGGGTCTCGCGTCATGCCGAGGATGACCTCGCGCCCGCGGCCCGCCATCTGTTCGACGTAGGCCCCGTCGATGCGGGCCTCGGGGAGGTTTCGCTTGATTCGCAGCATCATCAGGTCGAATGCGTCGCGCACGGCGTCGGCGTCGGCGAGCCCGAGCCGCACGCCGCCCATGTCCGACTTGTGGATCACGTCGGGAGACACCACCTTCATCGCCACCGGATAGCCGATGCGTTCGGCAATGTCGACGGCCTCCTCCAGGTCGGTCGCCAGCGCGCCTTCGGGCACGTTGAAGTTGTAGGCGTCGAGGATCTCCTTCGCCTCGACTTCCCGCACCTGCGTTCGCCCGCTTCGCAGATGCCGAGCGATGATGCGTTCGACGCGCTTGCGGTTGACGGGAAAGCGGGTCACCACGCGCGGCGGACGGCGTCGCCAAGCGGCGTAGTCGCACATGGCCCGCAGCGCGCTGACGGCGCGTTCCGGGGAGGTGTAGTCCGGCAGGCCGGCGGCCACCAACTCCTCGCGCCCGGGCAGAACATCGCGCCCGCCCATGAAGGCCGCCAACACCGGCTTCTCGTTGGCGAGACAGTCTACCATCGCGCGTGCGGTGTTGAGCGGGTCGGTCATCGCCTGCGGCGTGAGGATCACGATGATCGCATCGACCGAGTCGTCGTTCTGCGCGGCCTGCAGCGCCATCGCGTAGCGCTCGGGGTCCGCGTCGCCGAGCACGTCGATGGGGTTGCCCACGCTCGCAGCGGCCGGAAGCTTCTTCTTGAGCGCGGTCGCCATCGATCGCTCGAGCGCCGCCACCTTCATGCCGGCATTTTCCACCGCATCGGCGGCCATGATGCCGGGCCCGCCGGCGTTGGTGATGATCGCCACCCGATCACCCTTGGGCAGAGGCTGCATCGCCAGCGCGCTGGCGGCGTCGAACAAGGACTCGAAGTTGTCCGCCCGAATGACGCCCGATCTCTTGAAGGCCGCACCGTAAGCGATGTCGGCTCCGGCCAGGCTTCCCGTGTGGCTCGAGGCCGCCTTCACGCCGGAGGATGTCGTGCCCGACTTCAAGATGACCACCGGCTTCTTCGCCGCCGCCGATTCGGCCACCTTGATGAATTGGTCCCCCGAGCCGATGCTCTCCAGGTAGCCGACGATGACCTTGGTCTCGGGGTCGGCCGCCAGCGCCTTCAACAGATCGCTCTCATCAATGTCGGCCTTGTTGCCGATGCTGATGAGCTTGGCGAGCCCCATGTGCCTGCCCGCCGCCCAGTCGAGGATGGCCGTGCACAGCGCGCCGGACTGCGAGAGGACCGAGATCCCGCCCGCCAACGGCATGTGCGCGGCGAACGAGGCATTCATCTTGTGGTGCGTGTTGATCAGGCCCAGACAATTCGGTCCGAGTAGGCGCGCGCCGCGCTCGCGGCAGATCCGCGCGATTTCCTTCTCGAGCGCCGCGCCCTCTTGCCCGACCTCCTTGAACCCGGCCGTGATGACGCAGATCGCCCTCGCGCCGGCATTGATCGATCCCTCAATCGCGCTACGAACCAACGGGACGGGAACCGCGATCACGCTCAGATCTAGTTTGTCCGGCGAGGAGTTCAGGTCCTTGTAGCAGGGCAGGCCCAGAATGTCCTCCGCGGAGGGGTTTACCGGGATGATCTTGCCCTCGTATCCGCTCTCGATCAGGTTGGCGACGATGTCGTGCCCGACCTTCCCGGGAGTTCGTGAGGCCCCGACGACGGCCACGGCTTGTGGAGTGAGTAGTGATTCCAGCATTTCCTATGGAGTTCCTAAGTGCGCACGCCAGGTATGGCTAGTCACCGCAGCGAGTTAGTAGTCACTTACATAATAGGTCTCACCGTGCCCGCATACAAGACCGGTATCGGCAAGCCACTTCTCCACCTGCAGTACCGTTTGCACAGTGGGCGAAGGTTGCTTTCGATCCACAGCACCAAAAAGACTCCGGATCGCTCTATCGGAATCACGGCCATGGATTTCCGTGAGCCCGGTGGCGGCTGCGCCAGGGAACGGCATCCAGCTCGAACGGTCGTTCCCGTCCGCCGGTCCGGCTCACAAGCAGGCCGATAGTCTAGCGAAAACGGCCGCCCCAGGGTAGGGAGGATCGCTTGTTTTCAGAGACGAGGCGCCGGCGCTCCTGCAAGGTGCACTGCCTTCATGGCGATAGGAGCTCGTCGTCGACGAAGGACTCGGCGTTAGGGTTCGGCACGTGGAAGGTGGTCGCTCGCCCGCCGGGGTCGGGGAACTCGGTCAGCGTGAGCTTCAGCGACTTCTTGGCCATCGGGTACCAGCTTCCGGGCGGCCAGGCCTCGATTGTGATCGCCATGCCGTTTGGTCGGACCGTCTCATCCTTGATCGGTCCGGTCAGTGTCGTCGGGTCGATCGTAATGATTTGGAGGTCGATCTTCTTCGTCTTTTCGTTCCGATCGGGATTGAGGCAGAACACGACCGGCCCGCGCAGGACGGCCACCCGTCCGGCCTGCGCGCGGCGCCCACGCACGAGCCTCGGCTTCATCGGCATGTCGAGCGTCAGGGCATCGCCGGCCTTCCAGCCCCGCCGCAAGGCGAAGAAGCTTCCGCCCTTGGGATTTCCCTCCACAGGCTTGTCGTTGACGGCCACCGTGGCGCGGTCGCACCAGGCGGGGATCCGCAGGCGGACCTCAAAGCGCTTCGTCTTGGCCGGGTCCACGCGCAGGACGACGCGACCGGAATTCGGGTAGTCGGTCTTCTGCCGCAGCTTGACGACGGTGCCGTCGGCGAGCTCTAGCGACGCCTGCGATGGCGTGTAGAGGTTCACGGCGAGCCCATCGGTCGTCCGGTAGTAGATCATCGCGGGCAACTCCGCGATGATGCGGCGATAGTTGCAGGGGCAACAATACGTGTCGCCTTTGAAGTACGATCGCTTGCCCTCGAAGGGGGAGTAGTAGCGAATCCAACGGCCGTCGGGCGACTGGGCGGCGAAGAGTGCGTTGAAGATCGCCCGCTCCATGACGTCGCCGTACTTGGCGTCCGGGGCCATCCGCATGCGTTGGTCGAGCCAGCGAATGAGGTAGGCCGTCGCGCAGGTCTCGCCGAGGTTCATCGTGCCCGCCTGCGTGTCGTGCCAGCACTCGTGGTCGCCGCAGGTCCCCGTGACGACCATCCCGTTGCCCTTCGTCATGAACTCCCAGGCGCGGCGCGTGGGTCGAAGCAGATTCGCGTCGTTGGGTCGGTATTCGCGGAGCCGAAGCTGCGCGATGCAGCGGCAGAGGTAGGTG
>CAZKCX010000262.1:7490-8828 GCA_964550865.1 uncultured Planctomycetales bacterium | reverse complement strand
AGTGTGGCACGGCCGCCTCCAGGCTTCGCTGCGCTTCGCCGTGACAAGCCCGGCCGTGGACTGCAGAAAGGTCCCAGCCGAGGGCGGCTGGGCCACACAGAGGCCGAACTGTTCAGGCATTGCTGCAAACAACTCAGTACACGATCGCGACGGCGTCTTCGATCGCGTCGATGACTTGGTGGATGTCGTAGGGCTTGCGGAGGCAGCTCTCGAAGCCGCGCTGCTTGAGCTCCTGGATCTCGCCGTCGGTCAGTGCGCCGCTCGTGGCGATGAGCTTCGTCGCTTGGAGATCCTCGTGGTGGACGAGGAAGCGGCCGATCTTCGCCGGGTCGATCTCGGCCAGGGTGATGTCTACCAGGATCACGTGCGGGCGGAACGACGCGGTGACCGCGCCGGCCTCGAACCCCCCGCGCACGGTCCTCACGCTGTAGCGGTCCGTGCGGGTCAGGGCTTGTTGGAGCAGGTCGAGCAGCTCGGCGTCCTCGTCGACGATCAGCACGCGGGTCTGGCCGCTCTCGAGATCGCCCAGGGGAATTCCGTGGGCCCGCATGAATCGCACCAGGTGATGGACGGGAATCCGCCGATCCTTGCTGCCGGGGATGCGATAGCCGCGAAGCTGCCCGCTGTCGAACCACTTCGAGACGGTCCGCGGGGCCACGTTGCAGATCTTGGCGACCTGCCCGGTGGTCAGCACGTCGTTCGGGCCCAATCGGGATTCGTCGGACATGGGTTGTGGCGTTCCTCGGATGCGGACCGGATCGCGCGCGGAATGGCGCGCCGTACACGAATAGGTTATCGGCCAACCGTCATCGTGCGATTAGCCCTCTCTGTCCCGCTGAGGCGGGCCCGGCCTTTCACTGCACGCCCAGGGAGGTCTCCCCGCCGCGATCCTGGCGGAACGTCCGATAACCGTTCTTGCCGGGCCCTTCGGACGCGCGTATCATCGCAAGGAGGTACGGGAGTCTGCGGTGGCCTTACGAAGCGTACTCTTCCAACGAGGTTGGCCCTGGCTGTCGCTATGTCTATGGATTCCCGCCGCCGCATGCGCGGAGGATTTACGGCTCTACGTCCGCACGTCCGAAGACTTCCTGCCCGTTCACCGGGTCGAAGGTACTGTTCCGGAACGCTGGGACGAGTGGATTCTCATGCCCTAGCGGTATCGCTGGGAGCGCCCTTACGACGAGGAATTGGTCTCGGCGATGGCCCGGGCGGGCTTCAACGGCGGGGTATGCGACTTCCTGCCGCGGGACGACGCCGAACTCCATGAGCGGCACGGACTCCTGTGGTATCTGGACCATGCCGCCGGCCGGGGGGACCTGCACCTCTCGGAGCGATGGA
>CAZKCX010000262.1:0-7480 GCA_964550865.1 uncultured Planctomycetales bacterium | reverse complement strand
CGAAGGCCTATCGAAACGGGCTCCGGCGGCCTCGCTGCCTCCTCGATCCGAAACTGCAGGAGGAGCTACGGGAGCGCGTCGCCCGCTCGGTCGGACAGGCCAAGGCCTACAAGACCTGCATCGCGTACGCCCTCGATGACGAAGTGAGTTGGTCGACGATGACCAACCCTTGCCGATGGGACAACCACCCGCTCAGCATCCGGGACTTTCGACGTTGGCTGCTTCGCCGCTACGGCACGCGCGGGGGGATCCTGCAACAGTGGGGGCACCAGGCCGATGAGTTCCTGACCCGCATGGCCACGCCCGACGACTTCCAGGATCTCTATCGCCGCCCCACGAGCCAATGGAACCTCTCCCCCTGGTGTGATGCGTTGACGTACATGGATTCCCAGCTCCTGAACCTGGTCGGCGAACTGGTGCTGCACGCACATCAAGTCGACGGGCAGCGGCCGTGTGGACTGGTGGGCGCCCAAGGCCCCGCCCCGTACGGAGGCTACGACTACGCCAAGCTGATGCGGAAGGTCCGGTTCCTGGAGGTCTACAACATCGGCGCCGCGATGGAGATCGCGCGCTCCTTCAGCCAGCACAACGAGGTGGCGCTCGTGGCCGCGGGAACGGGCGACCCGCAGAGTCGCGACGGAACGTGGTGGCCCTGGTACGGACTCGCCCACGGGTTCCGCGGAAGCATCGTCTTCGCCGAGAACTGGTTCAGCAACGACAGCGACCGGTTTCGTCTCGGACCGATGATTCGAGACGTCGCGCGGGCCAGCAAGAAGCTGCTTGGAGGGACGTGGCAGCACGACGGTATCGCCATCTACTACTCCCAGCCGTCGGTCCAGGTCAGCTGGTTCATGGACTGCCACGTGCACGGCCGAACCTGGATCAACCGCCTCAGCTCGATGGACAACCGGCTGTCCAGCATGAACGCGACCTTTTGGGCCTGGACCAAGCTCCTGGAGGACGCCCACCTCCAATACGACTTTCTCAGCTACGCGGACCTCATCGTATCCTCCTTGGATCCTGCGGAGTATAAGGCGTTGATCCTGCCCCGAGCGTTGGCGCTCAGCGATCTTGAGGCCCGGCGGATCGAGGAGTACGTCCACAAGGGCGGGGTCGTCCTCGCGGATCACATGCTGGGGATCTTCGACCATCACGGCCGGGGCCGAATGCGAGGCGCGCTCGACCATCTCTTGGGCATCCAAGAGCATCCTCCCGTGATGGCGGGCACCGTCTTCGGCGGCCGTTTCCTCACGGAATTCGATGCCGAGACGCACTGGAACGGGACGTTTCTCGCGGCCGGACAGCCGGTGTGGGCGAAGTGCAAGCGGTCCCGCGGCCTGCCGATCGCCGAGCGGTCTCTCGGACCGTTTATCGCGGGTCGCCACGGGGAAGGCTGGATCATGCTGATGAATGTCTCACTCGCGGAGTATTGCCTCCATCGCGTGCAGCGTTCCTCCGAAGCGGGAGAGATTCGGGGCCACGTGGTGGACCTTCTCCGGCGCGCCGGGGTCGCTCCGTGGGTCTTCTTGCGGGTGGAAGGTAGGGAGCCGGCGGCCACGGAGGTCACATCCTGGCTGCGGGAAGGCCGCCGATACGTCTGTGTGGTGAAGAACCCCTTGCGGCTCGGGACGCTTCAGCAGGACGGGCAAGGTGCGGCCGGAGCCGGAGGCCCACTGGGCGAAGAGACCGGGCCGGTCCGTCTCGAAGTCCGATTTGCCGAGCCCCAGAGAGACGTGATCGACGAGCGTCGGGACACGGCGCTGGGAAAGGGGCGGGCATTCGAGATCCCGTGGAAGACCGACCAGGCCGCCATCCTCTCCATGGTGTGGGAAGATTCGCAGGCCCGAAAAGTCAAGGCCCCTGTGTCCACAAGCCGACCATAGGAACAGCGAATCGCCGCTTACCGGCACGATTGGACTCCGGGGTCGATACTCTATAGGATTGTACAATTCCGGGCAGGACAAGCCCCCGAGGGGGTTTGGCGGCGCCCGAACCACGTTGCTATTCGGATATCGCTCCGCGGGCGGCGTTGGAGCACCCGTGCGAGAGGTTGATTGTCGGCGACCCGAAACGAGCCAGTGCAGGCCTGATCCATGAAGACCAACCCCACGTACCGTTGGCGTAGCGTGCAGCTTCCCCTTTTCCTCGTCTTGCTGATCCCCTTGCTGGGCCTGGCGGTTCCAGGCCAGGCCGCCTCGGTGGCGGCAAAGGATTCGGAGACCGCCGGTCTCGACTGGTACGACGCCTGTCGCCGGATCGTCTCCGGTCATGTCGACACGGGGGCCGAGACGCTGCGGCGTCTCGTCGGTCGCAAGGCGATGGAATCGGACCGGAGCCAGGTCCGTACGTGGCTCGAAGAGTATGAAGGGCTTCAGAAGCAGCGGGACCGCTTCCGCAAGGCGGATCACGAGTACGAGATGTCCCTGGCCGCAAAGGCCGCCGAAAAGAAGGAATGGCTGGTGGCCATGCGGCACCTCGTCAGCGCGTTTGACACCGCCAAGGAGACGGACGCCTTTCTCGAGAGCCCCGAGGTCGCACGGCTGGTGGAGCAGGGCAAGGCCCAGGCGGACGCGCTGTCCCGGAAGGGCGAGTGGACCGAGGCCGCGGGGATCTACGCGTGCCTCGAGCACTGCTTCGAGAAGGAGACGGAGTATCGCGATCTCAAGCGCAAGTGCCTCCGCCATGCCCGTCTCGAGGTCATCTACGAGAAGGACGAGGAGAAGCGCTGGCGCAAAATGCTCAAGGGCATCGAGCCGAGCATGGTGCATGATGCCTTTCAGCAGGTGCAGGCGCATTACGTGCGCGAGGCCAACTTCAAGAAGGCGCTCGAGGGCGGCATCGAGAACCTGCGGATCCTGGCCACCACCACGGAGCTCGCCAACACCTTCCCCGGGATCGGGGACAAGGAAGCGAACGTCCGTTTCCGCGGAGAGATCACGACGCTCAGCCGGAGTCTGCCCGACAAGATGGACGAAAGCCAGGCGCGTCAGTTCTTCGACGATCTGCTCAAGATCAACCGTCGGACCATCCAATTGCCCGAGAGCCTGCTCATCACGGAATTCATGGACGGCGCGCTCCGACCGCTCGACCGCTTCAGCAGCATGATTTGGCCCGCGGACGTCGAGGAGTTCCGCAAGCACACGATGGGTCGCTTCCAGGGCGTGGGGATCCAGATCCGCAAGGACGAGGACAAGGACAGCAAGCTCCTGGTCGTCTCGCCGCTCCCGGGCACGCCCGCCCACCGCGCCGGCATCATGCCGGGCGACGTGATCCTCAAGGTCAACGGGGAGGACATCGCCGCGCTGAAGATCGACGAGATCGTGCCTAGGATCATGGGGCCGAAGGGAACGAAGGTGACCTTGACCATTCAGCGCGGCAAGAACGAGCCCTTCGACGTCGCCATCGAGCGCGACGTAATCGTCATCAAGTCGGTCCGCGGGTTCGAGCGTGATGAGCAAGGCAACTGGAAGTATATGATCGATCCGCAGCAGCGCATCGGCTACATCCGCATCGATCCGAGCTTCACCGAGGGCACGGTCCACGAGCTTAAATCGGCCTTGAAGAAGCTGGAGGAGGAAGGCGCCCGCGCCCTCATCCTCGATCTGCGCTTCAACCCCGGAGGATTGCTCCGGGCCGCCATCGACGTAACCGAGCTCTTCCTGCCGCCCGGCAAGGGCATCGTCAGCACGCGAGGCCAGCACTCCGAGGACTGGGCACGCAAGAGCACGAAGCAGGCGTACTTCGACAAAGACATGATCGTGCTGGTCAACGAGACCAGCGCCAGCGCCTCGGAGATCCTCGCCGGCGCGCTCCAGGACAATCAGCGGGCAATCGTTCTCGGCATGCGGACCCATGGAAAGGGAAGCGTGCAGAATCTGATCCCGCTGTCGAACCAGACCGCGTACCTCAAGCTGACCACCGCGCTGTACTACCTGCCGAGCAATCGGTGCCCCGACAAGCACCCCGAGGCCGACGAGTGGGGCGTCACGCCCGACATCGAGGTTTCACTCCGCCCCGAGGAGCGCATCAAGATCATCCAGATGCGACGCGACGCGGACATCCTGGGCGAGCTGCCCCCGAACCTCCTCAGCACACGGAGTACCACGACGCAAGCCGCTTCCGAAACCCAACCCGCCACGCAACCCGACGTAAAGGAGCCCATGCCGGTCCGGGATCGTCCCGACGTGGATCCGCAGACGGAGGCCGCCCTCCTCGTCTTGCGGGTCAAGCTGCTCACGGGGCAGCCCTGGGGATGGTCGGTGCGAACGGTCTCGGCCGGCGGCGGCAGCGACAAGCGCGTGCAGTAGTATCGCGCTCGATGACCCGATGGGGTCACCGGCACCTCTTGCGCGCGACGGACCCATGAGGCCCCATCCGGGCGATTCCACACAGCGAATTCAATCGCGTTTCCCGAGGGAACAGATCCGCAGGCAGGGGTGCCGGTGGTTATCGAGCGTCGAGCTGCAGGCTGGCCAGGCCGCTGGTCACGTCGTCGGCGAATTCAAAGACCTTGTCCAGACCCGTGACCAGGAACACGCCCCACACCTGGGTGTTGATGCCGCAGAGCTTGAGCTTTCGCTCGTTGTTGATCGTGATGATCTTGCGCAGCTTCAGCAGCTTGGAGATGTTCGAGCTGTTCACGTAGTCGACTTGTGCGAAGTTCAAGACGATGTCGACGTCCGGCCGGGACTCCACCACCTCGAGCAGGGCGTTGAGGTCGTCGGTAAGCTGCGGATCTTCCTGCAGGTCGGCCAAAAGGATTTGCTCGGACCACTCTTGAATCGGCATAGATCACCTGTTCGGAGGTCTACCGGGCCTCTCGGCGCTCATCGACCGAACTGTACAATTCGCGCCCTGGGCTGTCAACCGCCGGTGCGGCGGCCCAACGCCGGCGTGGCCGCGGGCTCACGCACTGCAATCCCAATGACCGTGCGGGATCGGGCGCCGCAAGCAGGGCCTCCAGGGAGCATGAACACCTTGCCCAGGAACCACCACGGGCGAGACGCCCGTGCTACGGGACGTGGGTTCACGCGCGGTGATCTAATTCGTTGTCGCGTGGGCAAGCGCCTGGCGGACCTCGTCGAGGAGTTCGTCCACCTTGAAGGGCTTGAAGAGCACGGCGGCCAATCCCTCTTGCCGCGCCTTGACGATGGAGTGATTCGGATCATATCCGAAGCCGGTGATCAGGATGACCGGGCTGTTCGGGCTGCGGTCCTTGACGGCCGAGAAGACCTCGTAGCCGTTGCGATAGGGCATACGGATGTCGGCCAGGACGAGATCATAGGCCGACTGACCGAGGAGGTGGATAGCCTGCTCGCCGTCTCGGGCGGTGTCGACATAGCACCCCTGGCCGCTGAGCACCTCGTAGAGCGTATCGCGGATGACGTCCTCGTCGTCCGCGACGAGGAGTCGCTTGCCGACCAGCAGGGGATCGACGGCCGCATGACCGTTGACCTCCCCCTTGAGACCGTTCGTCGGCCGTGCGACCTGCTGAACCGCATTGCGGATCTTCTCGACGCTGTCTCGGATGGTGGTGAGCCGTTCGCGCATCGCGTCGTCGCCGATGTACTGTTCCAGGAGCGCGGCGGCATCGGAGGCGATGTCATTCAAGGGACCGGCGATCTCGGAGGAGACGTCGTCGGCCAGGCGGCCGGTCGTGTGGTAGCGCTCGATGACGAGTAGATCCAAGATGTACAGCGCCCGCGCCACGTGGCGGCCGAAGGCCTCGAGCATCTGGCGGTCGAGGTCGTTGAAGGCCGCGTACTCGTCGCTCTCGACGTTGAACACGCCGACGACCTCGTCGTGGAGCCGAAGCGGAACCGTCAGGGACGACTTCCCGCCGCCGCTGCCCCGCAGGTAGAGCGGATCGACGTCCGTGTCCGGACAGAGGTAGCTTCGATTCGTGGCGGCCACGTAGCCGCAAATGCCGTTGCGCTCCGTCGCGACGCAGACATTACGACGATAGATCTCGTCGGACATCCCTTCGGCCATCGCCACGTTCAATCGCTGTTTCTCGCGGTCGAGCAGGCGGATGCTGAAGCGGTGAAAGTTCATCACGTTGTGCGCGTGCGAGGAAATCTGTTCCTCAACTCTTGCCACTCGCTGCGGTGCCTCGAGCTGGATGAACTGCTCCGCATCGATCCGCGAGAGCTGTCTGCCCGCCTGCTCGACATCCTTAAGCCGTCGCTGAAAACCGGCGGTGGCCGTCACGTCTCGGATCAGCACGGCGAGCTGAATCAACGTTCCTTCCGGGTTGAGCACCGGGGATACCGCGACCTCGTAGTCGGACTCCTCGCCGAGATCGCTGATGTGGAAGCGTCGAACGACCCGCCCCCGCAAAGGCTGGGTCTCCTGCGTTGCCCGCCATTCTTCGGTGATGTCCCGGCACGCGTCCGCGACGGCACCCATGACCGAGTCGGGCATGGTGGCCGTGGCCGCGTCGGCCCAGAGGACGTCCCCTTCCAAGTCCATTGCCGCGACGGCCTCGTTGGCGGTCCCCAACGCATGCCGCACCCATCGCGCACACTGGGCGCACTGCCCGGTCAGAAAGTCTCCCGCTTCGCCGACGACCAGATCGATATGTCCGGATTGGATGGCCTCAAGGGCTTGTTGGCAGGTCTCGACGACTTGGACGTCGCCGTGGGAATCGAGGAGGGACTCCAGTGACGTTGTCTTGGCCTTCGCCCCGCCGAGCAGGAGTATCTTAGGCTGATCAAGCGCCACGTCTGCCATTCCCACCCTCGCTGGTTCAAAGTGCGGCGTCATTAGTCGCCACTAGTAGCCTATTCCCCAACCGCGGAGTCTCCAAGGGCTTTGTCCTACTTCCTATTGCTTTCGCCGATCTGATAATCCCTGGCGGGTTCCTCAGCTACAGCTCCGCCTGGGGCCGGCTCGGACCATTCGGGCGCCGAAACGCCCTGCGACGGACCTTCGTGCGATCGTGAACGGAGTCTTATCGGACTCAACCTCAATCGTCACGCTTCTCGGTCCTTCTCGTGCGTTGGGGAAGAATCTCCCAACGGCGAGGCCTGTCAGCCCGGTGTCTCCAGCGTTCTCGGGAGAAGGCCCGGCCGGTGGAAAGCACGCAACCCGAGACGCGCCAAACCCGCTTGACCCCGGGAGGCACTCCGGTAGGTTGATCGATGTGGCAAAGGGGTCGGGCGCCCCTCGGGGTCGTTCGATCCGCCCCTTTTCCCGGACCCAGCCCTGGCGTCTGCTATGGGCGACGGGACGAAGAAGTAGCCCGCCGTCTCTGCGCAGCGAGAACGCAACCGATGATCGATGCGCTCCTAACTGGCTGTCCCGGATTCAACACGCGATTCGTCGCATCCGCTACGCCTACGGGTAGACGGGAATCGCAGGCTTTAGGCTACAGAGTTAAGGCTTCAGGGTTCGGGGATACCGGGTGAGAGCGGACCACCAGCGACCGGAGGGCTACGCGCAGGTGACCGGATTCGGTCGGTGAATGGGAGCCGGGTTC
>CAZKCX010000261.1:0-8839 GCA_964550865.1 uncultured Planctomycetales bacterium | reverse complement strand
GCGGCAGACGATGGGTCTGGCGTCGATCGATCCGCTCGGGCGTGGAGCGCCGGGTGCCCTTGTGCCCCTTCTTGGCGCCCGGCTTGCCTTTGCGTTTGGATCGCGTCGGCTTGTGATAGACCGGCACCTGCCCGGAGGGCGTCGAGGGAGTGATGGCCGGCCCGTCGCCGAGTTTCGATTGCAGTTCGGCGATGCGACGGTCTTGCTCTGCGATGCGACTGTCTTGTTCTGCGATGTGCTTGGCGGCCGCCAGCAGGACGGCCTTCACCAGCGATGCATCACACTGTGCGAGGCGTTCGGCCTGGGCATCGGTCAACGCGCCCCGCAGGGCGGCGTCGATCAACGACTCCAGTTCAGCCTCCGTGCCGAAGGGTGCGTCCATGCACCCCTGCATACCACATTAAAGGCGACAGCGCAAGGCGTAAATACGCATTTTTTCCTGCTTTTTCACGACCGTCCATTGCAGGCGGCTGAAGTGTTACGACCAATGAAACCGGCTTTGACTGGTCCACCACTTCCAAACTTACACTCTCCGGAGGTGCCGGGGAAGGCGATCCCCTCGACTACGCTCTCCTCGAAATCGCCGGCACCGACATCGGTTCGGATCTCGGTGGGTATGTTGACAACTTCGACATCTATCGGCTCGAGCTGTCGTCTTGGAGTCGCTACAACCTCGTTGACCATATCGACAACGGCAACCGCGGCGGCATCGGAGGCTACGACGAGGCGTTGTACGTTGAGTATCTCGTTCTGAACACGGAATCCATCCTGAATCTGAACGGCCACAACCTGTATTACAAATACCTCATCGGCGACCCGAGTCAGATCGTCAACGTCGTCGTTATGCCAGAGCCAGCTAGTTGCACGTTGCTGGCATTGGCAGTACTAGTTGGCCTTCGACGCAGAAGATACCGAGGCGTTGTAGGTTATCTGCATGTCTCGTCGGCAGCACAACAGTAACTCTGTGGAGCAAGGCGGATGGCTTGCAGTGCCAACGAAGGCTCAAGCGTGCAAGATAGAGGGGCCCTTCGCTATGAGTAAAGGGACGTTCTGGCAGGCTCTGGCCATGCTGGCCTGTTTCCTACTTGCTGGTTGTGATGCCCAGAAGACCAATGAAGCGAAACGTTCGCCCGTGGCCATGGTTGATCTGGACCGCGTCGCGGTTGAGCTCGGCTTCAACGCCAAGTACCAGGAGTACCTGGCAAGCTACCGAGCAAAGCTCAAGCAGAGCCTTGAGGAAGTGCTCATCCCGATGCAGAAGGATCTTGAACAGCTGCAAGAGGAGCTTCGCGGAAGAGTCAACGCGATCCCAGAGGCGGAACGGAAGAGGCCGGGTTTCAAGGCCCCCGCGGAGGTTGAGCAGGTCTACAGAAGAGTGGTTGCCCAGCAGCAACAGATCCAGGCCGAGACTCGAGCGCGGGAGGCGAAGCTCCAGGAGTACGACCGGAAGATGAAGCAGGACTTCCAGGCTGCGATTCAGCCAGCCCTCGCAGTGATTACTCAAGCTCAGGGCGTTCAGCTAGTGGTTCCCCGTGGTTCAAGTCTCTACGTTGCACCAGAGGTCGACCTAACCACAATGTTGATCGCGCGCCTCAAGGCCCAACCGATCTCGCTTCCGGCGCCTCCTGCGGACGTGCCTTGACGTGCAACTAAAATGCAACTAAGATCGCGCGCGCCATGCACGGCATGCGCAACATGCCGAGTGCTCTGGATGTCCCTAAGGAGTTGCCGATTCCGTAACTTACGGGTTTGGAAGATCTTCGGGGATCGAGTCCTGTCTCGCTCCCGGCCCGGCCATAGGCGGTCGTAGACCGCTCCTGGGCGATAGGCAATCGTCTCCAAGGTCGGACGCCCACACGACCAGGCGTTCTCGGCGGCCAGGGGGATCGCATGGCGCAGGCGCGTCTGGCTACTGATCTTCTCGATTCGCCACCACGTCGTGCCGCTGTAACCCATGACGCCTTCGTCTCGAGCGGTCTTGCTCAGGTAGTAGACGTTCTTGGGCTCATACCAGCCGGAAGCCACCACGGGAAAGCCTCGCTCTTTGAAGAATCGCACGGACGGGAACGACGTGCTCGCCCCGTAGTGCCAATCGAAGATGAGGATGTCTCGCGGCATGTCGTCGATTGCCTTTCCCGTGAAGTGCGGCTTGCCGCCGTTGTGTCCGGGCAGGAGCTGATCGCCCCACATGCACATCGTCAGCCCCTTCTTCTTGACGATGAACTCGTGTAGCCGATTGACCTCCTCCGCGAAGATCGCGTGTGGCGGCGAGTCCTTGGTTAGGGGATGCTCGCCGATGGGACCGAAGCTGATCTCGTCCAAGCCGACGTGGTAGTAGGCGGCGTTCGGGAAGCACTCGAGCTGCTCCTCGATCATGTCCCACACGATCGGATGAACCTCGGGATGTCGCGGGCAGTAGTTCCAGCCTCTGGTATGGTGCAGACGCGGCTCGGAGTCCTTCTTGCGCCCCTTCGGGCAGGCGTCAAGATGCGCGAACTCCTTCTTGTTGAGGAAGTAGCCCCAGTGCGACCAGCACTGGGTCATCGGGATGACCTCCATCCCCAAGCGCTCGGCATAGGACACGAGCGCGCGAAGCTGCTGCTTCGTCGGCGGATTCGGTCGGGATAGCGCCGGTCGGCGCTCGTACTGCAAGCGGTTGTCGATCTGAAGGCAGACCGCGTTGTACTTCAGGCCGGCCATGATCCCAATCACGCGCCGCGCCTCGGACAGGGCCTCGGGGGATTCGGGACCGATCAGATGCCAGCATCGCAGCGCAAGATCCGGCGTGTCCTCGATCGTCGCCGGCCAGAGGAAGACTCGCCGCCCTTCCCGCCGCATGAGCTGGGCGAGTGTCGCGGCCGCGTGGATCAGGCCCCGTTCACTGCCGGCCGATAGGCGTGCCCCTTCCGCCCCCGCCCTTACGCTGTAGGCCTCGGCCTGCCGATCCTTGTCGATGCGCATTCGGAAGACAGGGGTTTTGTCTCCGGCGCTTCCCGTGGAAAGCCGAAGCCCCGTCTGCCGCGCGACCGTTTCGACGAGGAAGTCCGACGGCGCCTCGGGCCCCTTCACCGCCCACTCGTCGGTGACCTCAACCGGCCCGCCGTCCGCCCACGCCAACTCCTTCGGCTGCGGGACGATCGTGGGCTTCGGCAGGGCTGTGGGACGCACCGGCTCGGAATGGATGCGCGCCACCGAGCCCGTCGGTATTCCGACGAAGAGCAGGTTGCCGAAGCGGTTCGGTCGATGAAACGTCTCGCCCTCGATGTAGGCCCAGGTCAGGTTCTGCTCGATGCCTTCGACCTTTCGCGAACGCACCAGGTTGCCGCGCCAGCACGAGCCGGGCTTTGGCGTCCCCCCGAGCGATTCGAGGGATATCACGGCCTCGGCGGTCCATCGGCCCTGACCGCGCCGGGCCGCCGCTCGGGCGGCTAGCGGACGGATGTCCTGCGAATCCAACCTCCGGACCCAATTCGCCCAGTACCTTCGCGCGTTCGTGGCTCGGGTTTCACTGAGCACGCCGCCGGCAGGCGTGATGCCCACGTGGTAGTAGGGAGCACCATTCGCCGGCTGAACGAATAGCTCGACGCTGTCGTCCTTCCAACTCGCCTCCTTGCCCGAGGCGTCGCCGATCCGCTGCTTGGCCATCTGCGGCTCTTGGCACTCGAAGGCCAGGCACAACGAATCCTCCGTCGCAAAGACACGGGCGGTGGTCCCGATCTCCGCGCGTTTGCCCTTCCCGTCGAGAATCCAGAAGTCTTCGACGCAGGCCGCCCGCTTCCACTGGCCCTCGTCGAGCCGGCCGTCGAGCGATGGTGCTTGCTTCACCCGGGGGATCAGCGTTCGCGGCGGCTCGCCGAGATACCGCAGCGAGGCATCGCGAAACCACGCGGTCCCCTTCCCCTGTGTGATCAGGGAGAACTTGAACGTCGTCGCATCCTCGGTCGTTCGGATCACACCGCTGATGCGCTTCCACCCCGTCTTCCCCCCGGTCCCGATATGGTGCGATAGGTAATCGTTCGCGTCCTTGGCGTTTCGCTTGAATTGATAGAGGATCACCGACCACGGGCCCGTAGCTCGGACATCGACCGAGACCACATACAAGCCCTCCGGTCGCGCGGGCAGCTCCATCACGCTGGCGCGGACCCATTCCTTGCTCTCGTTTGTGTGGTCGATCCGTTGGACTGGATTGCCCTTCGCGTCTCGCTCCAGGGAGAACGTCCCCTCCGCCCCCTTGTGGATCTCCTTCCGCCACCCGTCGGCGATCCCGTCCTCGTCCGTGTCGACACGGAAATCGCCGTTGCGTAGCAGCTCCGTCGGCGCATAGCCCGCGATCGCCCATACGCCCACAAGCCAGATCGATGCCTGCATCCCTGTGTCCTCCCTTACCTGTCGAGATCCAGCTTTCGCGTTGCTTTCACGGGCGAGGAAACGACCCAGACGACGCGCCAAACCAGGAATCCCCTTCCCGCCGCGCTATCGCCGCTGCTCGAGCTTTCGCTGCGCTTCCGCCATCTGCTCGCCCGTCGGCGCCTTGCGGGTCTTCATCATGTCCAGAAAGCAGTCGAAGAGGTAGGTCGCGTCATGCGGTCCGGGGCTGGCCTCGGGATGGTACTGCACCGCGAACAACGGCAGATCGCGATGCGCCATCCCCTCGAGCGTTCGGTCGTTCAGATTGATGTGGGTCAGCTCGATGCTGTCCTGGTCGAGCGAGTCGATGTCGACGGCGAAACCGTGGTTCTGGCTCGTGATCTCGACCCGTGTCGTGGCGACATTCTGTACCGGCTGATTCCCGCCCCGATGCCCGAACTTGAGCTTGTACGTCTTGCCGCCGAGCGCCAGCCCCAGCAATTGCATGCCCAGGCAGATGCCGAACGTCGGGATCTTGTCGGCGATCAATCGCTTGAGCACGTCCACCGTGTAGTCCACAGGTTCCGGATCGCCCGGGCCGTTGCTGACAAACAGCCCGTCCGGGCTCAAGCTCCGGATCTGCTCGGCGGTGGCCGTCGCCGGAACGACCGTCACCCGGCACCCACAATCGACCAGGTTTCGCAGGATATTCCGCTTCACGCCGCAATCGACAGCGACCACGTGGAAATGGGGCCCCGCCTGCTCGTTCCTGGCCGGGCCGGCAAACTCCGACTCAAACCCCCGGTTCCACTCGAACCCCTCCTTGGGGCTGACCTGCCGGACGAGATCGCGACCGACCAATCCCGGGGACTCGTACGCCCGCCGCACCAACTCGGCGTCGTCGTCGATCTCACTACTGAGAACGCCCTTGAGCGCGCCCTGGATCCGGAGCTTCCGCGTGATCGCGCGGGTATCGACCCCCTCCAGGCCGATCACCCCATGCTCGGCAAGGTAGTCGCCGAGCGACATCGTGGCGCGGAAGTTGGAGTGTCGCCGCGCGAGTTCCTTCACCACGAAGCCTTCTACCTGGGGACGGACCGACTCGGTGTCCTCCTCCGTCACGCCGTAGTTGCCCATGAGGGGATAGGTCATCGTCACGATCTGCCCGCAGTAGGACGGATCGGTGAGGATCTCCTGATAGCCCGCCATGCTGGTATTGAAGACCACCTCCCCTTCCCGGGTCCCGTGCGCGCCGAAATGCCGCCCCGTCAGGACGGTTCCGTCTTCAAAGGCAAGTTTGCAGATGGACATCAAGGGCCTCGGGTTACGACCTCGGCAGGCTCAACGACCGATAACTCGTTCGCCCACGCCGTGCGAGACAATTTGCAAGCGTGGCGTTAAAGGAATCGATTACGCATGTCGATATCATCAGTGAGGCTGTGGGTCTCCGCTCGATTGAGCGGACAGCCTGGCTTGGAGGACTCGAGTAACGGCGAGCTCGAGTCCTCTTTTTTTCTGCTCGCCCAAGGGCGAATGGCCACACAGCCTCACCGCGACAAGTCTACCACGCGCGGCGCACGAATCAATCGCGTCGTCTTCCGCCGTGGATTCACCGCGGCAGGAAGGCCCGTGAAACCGACCGATGTTGTAATTCGTTCCGTGGGAACCTATACTCACGCATAGGCATGCATCGAACCGCAAGCCAAGGCTGTGGGAAGATTGATCCGCGACGTTTTCCAAGCGAGCCGACACACTAGTGCTCTGTCGCTCGTCAGCTGATGGGTGGGTGGCCCATGGCTTCACTTGTCCTGAGCGCCGCCGAAGGAGCCGTGGGGGACGCGAATTGGCTGCCCGTTCGTGTTCCCCACCTCTCAAGAGGTGGACCACCCATCGACTGGACGCCCATCGAATACGTTGCGACACAACACTAGGACAGGAAACACTCGACGATGGCCAGTTCCCGCGTTGCGATCCTCAAGACCAGGCCCGAAACCGTCCTCGCCGACTACCACCGGCTGATGAACCTCGCCGGCTACCAGGACGTCATCGACCCCGAGGC
The DNA here is from genome assembly GCA_964550865.1 of uncultured Planctomycetales bacterium. Taxonomy (GTDB): domain Bacteria; phylum Planctomycetota; class Phycisphaerae; order UBA1845; family JAFGLZ01; genus JAFGLZ01. The sequence continues at coordinate 2,433 of CAZKCX010000261.1, read as the reverse complement.
CGAGACCGGCCTGAAGATCAACATCAGTTGGCACTACTTCTTCCCCGCCTGCTCGACCGTTCCGTGGCAGCTTGAAGGGGTCATCCAGTCCATGCTCAAGGACGGATACCCGCGCGAGCGGATCCACGGCTGCCACAACCGCACCGTCGTGGTCAGCGCCAAGCGCGGCGAGGTCGCCAACAAGCATCTGCCGGTGATCGAGAAGCACGGCCTCGGCAACGTCCATCTGTATGAAGGCGAGGAATGGATCAACGTCCACGACGCCGTGGGCGACCTGGCCAAGGACTTCCTCGTCCTGAACGACGTCTACCCGAAGGGCTTCAGCATCCCCAAGCGATTCCTGGGCGAGAACATCATTCACTTGCCGACGGTCAAGACGCACGTCTTCACGACGATGACGGGCGCGATGAAGAACGCCTTCGGCGGCCTGTTGAACGAGCGTCGGCACTGGACGCATCCCGTCATCCACGAGACGCTCGTCGACCTCCTGATGATCCAGAAGAAGATCCACCGCGGGGTGTTCGCCGTGATGGACGGGACGTTCACCGGCGACGGGCCCGGCCCGCGGTGCATGATCCCGTACGTCAAGGACGTGCTGCTCGCCTCGGCCGACCAGGTTGCCATCGACGCCGTCTCGGCCAAGCTGATGGGCTTCGACCCGATGTCCATCGACTTCATCCGCATCGCCCACGAGATGGGACTGGGCTGCGGCAAGGTCGACGAGATCGAAATCGTCGGCGATACCGACGCGGCCGAGGAGAACTGGAGCTTCGTCGGTCCGTTCAAGAAGATGACCTTCGCCAGCCGAATGCAGCACCGGATCTACTGGGGGTCACTTAAGAAGCCCATCGAGTGGAGCCTCAAGACCTGGCTGGCCCCCTGGAGCTACGCGGCCAGCATCGCCTACCACGACTGGTTCTGGTACCCCTTCGTCGGCAAGTCCGCCGTCGACAAGGCGCTCGAGTCCCCTTGGGGACGGCTCTTCGAGAACTACGAGCAGCTCGAGCCCACCGACGAGGGCTGGCCTACCGTCGAGCCGGGCGTCGAGGCGGCGGCGTCGGTCTGATCCTCCATCGAGCAAGATCGCCCTGGTACCGTGTTTCGCAAGTAGCACGACTATGGCAATGTCCATGCGTGCCACGGTTGTTGCCCGAGCCGCCGGATTCATCCGGCGCGGCCGCGCGGCATGAACGCCGCGGCTCGGGTAGGTAGTCGCGGTACTTCTGAAACGCAGTAGTAGGCCCAAGCCGTCTGCAACAACCATCGAACAATGTGGCACGGCCGCCCTCGGCCGTGAGCCGGCACGGGACCCAGCCGAATGCGGCTGGGCCACAGAAGGCGGCGGTACTATCCGATGGCGACGTGTCCCGTCTCGCCCGTTCGGATGCGGACCACCTCATCCAGGGACAGGATAAAGATCTTCCCGTCCCCGATCTGGCCCGTGCCCGCGCCGTCTCGGATGGCTCGGATGGCCTTCTCGACGAACTCCTCGTTCACGGCGATCTCCAGCTTCGTCTTGCGGAGCAGGCTCCCCGCCTCGATGTGGCTCCGGTAGACCTCCGCGATTCCTCGTTGTCGGCCGCGGCCGACGACGCTCGTGCAAGTCACCAGGTGAACCTCCTCCTCGGTGAGGCGGTCGAGCACCGCGTCCAACCGATCCGGCTGTATGACGGCAATGATGTATTTCATGGCTTGCGCTCCGCTTACTCAATCACCGTATAGCCCGTCTCGCGGTGCTCGGTGAGATCCAATCCGACGCGCTCGTCGTGCTCCGAGACGCGCAGCGTCGACAGCATGTTGGTGAACAGCAGCAATACGTACGTCATGACGAAGGCATAGACGATCGTGATCAGAACCGCCTTGAGCTGAATCCAGAGCTGCGCCGGATTGCCGTAGAGCAATCCGCCGTCGGCGTTTTCGGTCGTCGCCCAGATGCCCGTCGCCAAGGCGCCCCAGATTCCGCCCACGCCGTGGACGCCGAAGGCGTCCAGCGTGTCGTCGTAGCCGAGCTTCGTCTTGGCGAACGTCACGCTCAGCCAGCAAACCACCCCCGATCCAAGTCCAACACCGATTGCACCCATCGGCGTGACGAATCCCGCAGCCGGTGTAATCGCCACCAGACCCGCCACCGCGCCGGTAATCATTCCGAGCATGGTGGGTTTCCCATGCTTGATCCAATCCAAGAAGGACCAGGTGAGCCCCGCCGTCGAGGTCGCGATGTGCGTGGTCACGAAGGCCGTTGCCGCCTGGCCGTTCGCCCCAAGGGCGCTGCCCGCATTGAAGCCGAACCACCCGAACCATAGCAGTCCCGCGCCGAGCACCGCGAAGGGCAGGCTGTGTGGGGGCGACATGCCGTCCGGAAAGCCCCGCCGCTTCCCGATGAAGAGCGCTGCCGCCAGCGCGGCAATCCCCGCGTTGATGTGCACCACCGTT
>CAZKCX010000260.1:0-8844 GCA_964550865.1 uncultured Planctomycetales bacterium | reverse complement strand
CGAGCCGCGGCATTCATGCCGCGCGGCCGCGCCGGATGAATCCGGCGGCTCGACCTAGCTCGCCACGAGCGGCTCGGGCACGTAATCGCGATACTTCTGAAGTGCAGCACTAGAGACTCCTTCTTGCGGACAGCTTAGTCCTTCGGATGTGCCATCCGCCATTCTTCTTGTGCCTCCTGCAGCACGCGGAGCTCCGAAACGACGGCCGATCGGATGTTGTAGTTCGTCGCCGTCGCCAGGCCGCCCTGCTGGAGCTGGTGCCGCAGCTCCTCGTTCGTGACGAGTTGGTCTAGGGCGGCCTCGCATGCGGCCGTGTCGCTTGTATCCACGAGCAGGGCGTTCTGGCGGTCGACCGCATATTCGTGGGCGCCGCCCTTGACGGGCAGGATCGTCGCGCAGCCGACCGCCATCGCCTCCAGGCCGGTCCGGCCGAACGCCTGATAGGTCGAGAGGTCGACGAACACGTCGGAACGGCCCAGCAGATCGGCCACCTCCTCGCGGACGAGGACGCCGAGGTTCTCGAACTCGAAGTCCTGCGGTAGGGCCTGGAACTCCTCGGACGACGGCACATTCCCGAAGATCGTCACCTTCACCTGATCGGGATACCGCTGTTGGATCGTGCGGAGCAGCTCCATGGTTTCCTTCGGGCTGCGGCGCGGCGTCGTCGGGCGGACCATCGCGGCGATGCGGACCCGACCGGAGCGGCTCTCGCGGATTCGTCCGCGGTGGTACACGGAGGTGTCGAGGCTGGGTCGCACCTTGTGCACGTACGTCCCGTGCTTGGAGCGGACGGTCTCGCGAATCCAATCCGTCTTGGCGAAGCACACCATCTCAGGGATCGCGTTGTAGGACCCTTCCGCCTCGCGGACCAGGTCGGGCCGCGGCTCGCTGACGATCCACGGCTCGTAGTCCTGAATGTAGTACGCCGGCATGACGTGGGGCACTTCCTCCGTGAGCCGCTTGAGCAGCTGAACCGTTGTGAAGATGGTCGCCACGACGATGTCGAACTCCTTGGCGTGCTCATGGAGCTCCGCCTCGTCCTCGTAGAAGTAGAACAGCCCCTCGGGCGGATCGGGATAGAACCGGCGATAGCTCGGCGCGACCTTCTTGGGCAGGGCGATCTGGGAGTAGACGCCGAACTTTCGCATGCCGCTCGTCTCCTGATAGATCGAGTGCACGCCGCCCCCGCCGCCCTTGCCGCGGAGCAGATAGAGGATCCGCAGACCGCGAACGTCGGGCACGCCCTCGATGTCGGCCGCGCGGGCGAGGAAGTCACGGACGTTCTGTCGCAACGGCTCGAGCAGACGGTTCGTCTCGAGCTGCTGCACGCCCGTGCGCATCTTGGCGGGGCCGTGCTTGGCCTCGAGCTTGCCGCGTGCCTCCTTGGCGAGCTGCTTGCGCCGCTCGTGCGTGAAGCTTCGGCTCTTGGCGTGGTAGACGTAGCCGTGATCGGCGACGGCCAGCTCGTAGCCCGCCTCCCGGGCGCGGATGCAGTAGTCGTTCTCCTCGCCGTAGCCGATGGGGAACGTCTCCTCGTCAAACAGGCCGATCCGCTCGATGAGCTTCCGCTTGACGGCGAAGCACGAGCCGTTGATGAACGGCAGGCGCGGAAAGAGCCGGTCGCTCACGCGGAGGATCAGCTGCGCCATGTCGTCCACGGTGATGTTCGCGGGCAGGGGGTTGACGGCCCATTCCCCCTCCGGGCTGCGGATGTCGGGGACGGACTGATAGCTGGCGGCGTTGCTCAAGGGGCCGACGATGCCGATGTTGGGGTCGCTCTCGCCGCACTCGATGATCCGCTCGACCCACCCCTCCGGCACGACGATGTCGCTGTTGAGCAGGACCACGTAGTCGGCGTTGGACTCCCGCAGGCCGCGGTTGGCGCTCCGCGTGTAGCCGATCGATTCGGGGTTCTCCATGTAGCTGACGCCGTCGTGCTTCTCGCAGAACGCGCGGACGTATTCGGTGGTCGGGGGCTTCGAGCCGTCGTTGACCACGTAGACGTGGGCCCGGTCGTGGGGGGTGTTCATCACCACCGACTCGAGGCACTGCCGCACCCACTCCAGCGCGTTGTGCACGCAGATGATGACGTCCACCGTCTTCCGCGCGGCCGACGGGGCGACCATCGCTTGGGCGGGCTCGCCCTCCTCGGCCGAGGGCGGGTGCGAGGCCTTCGAGACCAGGCCTCGCAGCTCGTCGACGGCCATGCGGAGGTCCTTCACCGTGGTCTCGTGGTCCGCGACGAAGCCCGCGGGCCACTCCCCGTTCTTGGCGCGTTCTTGCTCGGCGTCTCGCAGCTTGGCCAGATCCGCCTCGTGCTGCTTGACGAGGCCTTTGAGATGGTCGTAGTTCGCCTGGGCGTAGAGCGTGGTGTCGTGGGCCTTGAGCGTTTCGGAGCCAACCCTCGACAGCGGCGGCACCTCCGGCCATTCGAGCGCCGAGCCGTCCTCGACGGCCTCGCAGAGCTGCTGCTGCGGCGCGGTCAGGAACTCGGTGCGCTCCTCGGGCGTCGCGCGGTGACGGCGGAGGTCCTCGTCGAAAAAGGCGAGGATCTCCTGATCGGGCGGGCACTCGAGCTTGCGGACGCCTGCGCGCTGCAGCTCCTCGTGCATGCGACGGACGCCGTCGACCGGGTCCGTCAGCAGGTCCTCGTAGCGGACGATGAACCGCGGCAGGTCGAGGGAGCCGCGCAGCGCCTCGCGGACGTACAGCTCCCACAGGGCGATGCCGACGTGCAGCGGCGTCTCGTTCCGCGATTGGAGCGACCGCGCGACCTCGAGCGGATTCCGGTGCACGAGGATGCACAGCGGGACCTCGAGCAGCGGCCTCCAGAACGGCAGCGTCAGGCTCAGCCGCGGGTCCTTCACCGCCCAGGGACGAAACGCGTCGAGTCGGATGATGAGGTCCTTCGTGCGGCGGCGGAGCGTGGCCAGCCGATCGTCGCCGAGCTTCGCGCGGTCGAAGTCGCCGAGCCGGTTCCACAGGCATCGTTGGGCGCCGAGGATCTGGTTGTTCAGCTCGACGACGCGCTCGTTTTCCCAGAACCCTTTGGGGTTCTCGGGGTTCGCGCCCTTGACGTCGCCGGGCTCGCCGAGGTGCGCGCCCATGAGGTTCAAGACGCGGGCGACGGCCGACGTGCCAGAGCGATGCATGCCCAGTACCAGAATCTGCATGGTCCCTCGCCTGCTTCGGTGCAAAGACAACTCGTACTGCCAGACTTCGGGGGGTCCGAAGGACCCATCCGAACCCTTTCCCGGTACACGCCCCGGGGCTCCCACAAGCCCTTCACTCTAACCGCATTCGCGGTTGCCCCGAAAGGTCTCTTGTGTTTTTCTCAGCTTCTTCGTGCTCTTCAAAGTGGCGTTCTCGATTTCCCATGGCCCGAGCCCGTTCGTGCTTTGCGTTGCCGTATTCGTGTTCGGGGCCTTCGGCGTCTGGCTGCAAGCGAAGGAAAAGCGACAGCGGGTTCGTTTCTTGCAGGACGTTCGCTCGCGGAGCCACCAGGTTTGTCCTGATTGCCAGGCCTTCTTGGAGGATGCAGCCGCCTCCGGTTGCTGTCCGTGCTGCGGCTATGCGTATACGGATTCATCCTTGCTCGACGACTGGAGCGACGTTGAGATGATCGTCCGCGCAACCCATTGAGGTGCAAAGCGTCTTGGGGCACCAGACCTCTACTTCCCCCCATAGAACCACGTCGCCGGCAGGATCTTGAGCTGAAGCGACAGACCGCCCTTGTAGTTGAAGTACGTCAATAGGGCGCGGTCCTTGACCCACGTGACGGCCGGGTAAGCCCAGGCGTCGCTCGGGTCCTCCTCGATGTTGCGGAAATGCTGCCAGGTCTTGCCTTCGTCGGTCGAGACGGCCGCCGTCAGCGGGTTGCGGGCGAAGCCGTGCGGCTTGGTCTTGCCCGGGTTGTGGTTCCAGATTGCCAGAAGGTGCCCGGTCGTCGGGATCCGGCTGATCGAGACCGGTGCGGCCGTGCCCTTCAGGTCCGACGGGGCCGGCTTGCTCCACGTCTCCCCGCCGTCCGTGGAGATGCTCATGTACTGGCCGCCCATCTGCGTCCGCATCAGCATGAGCACGCGTCCGTCCTTCAGTTCGATGCAGGCCGGTTCCCAACAGCCCTTCTCGGGTTTGACGCGCTGCCCGTCGCGCCATGTCTTGCCGTCGTCGTCGGAGATCAGACAGTAGCTGTCGCCGCCCTCCCACGTTTCTAGCAGAATCCGACCGGTCCTAAGGCGGATGCACCGGCCGTTCGTCAGACCCGTGTACTTGCCCGCCGGGCTGAGCTGTTTGGCCGGGCCGAACGTCCGGCCCTCGTCGGGGCTCACCCGCATCATCACGCGGCAGTCGGTGCTCTCGGTGTTCTTCTGGCAGTGGAATAGGGCGATGCCACCATCCTTCAGGCGGAGGAAGTTCACCTCCATCACGTTGCAGCCGCCGTCGTTCCTGACGAGCGTGTACTGCTTGCCCCACGTGCGGCCTCCGTCTGTCGAGATCTTGCCCGAGATCCGCGCCGGGCCGTGGTCGGCCCCGCTCCCGGCGTAGAACTCCGTCCAGCCGAGCAGGAGCGAGCCGTCTTTACGTTGGATGATGGCGGCCTCGCTGTTGCGCGGGTTCTTCGGACCGACGGGCGCCACCGTGACGTGATAGGGCTTGGCGGCGGCCGACTCATCGGCACGGGCCTGAACGGCGAGCACGAACATCAGCGGAAGGATCAACATCGTCTTACACATGCTGCCGACCTCCTGAATGCGATCGTCCGTCACAGACGCGACCGTGAGGGAGCGAAACAGCAGCGAACGGGCCCTCCTCGCGGGATCCACTCCCCTCGGGTTTCTCTCCCTGACCGCCCGGCCTCCCGACCACCTGTGCCGTCTTCAACCCCGGGGCCCAAACCCGAAGGGAGAACCCGTGGCATGACTGCATATCGTCGCGACTGGACGCCAAGGAAGCAAGCAACAACGTGCTTGCATTTGCGAGCGGCGTGCGGGCACCTTCTGACATCGGATTGCGACGGCCGATGATCGACAATGCTTTTCGAAGCGAAGAGGGGCTCCGACCTCTGCGCGGGGACACCGGGAGCGCGAGTCTCGTCAGGGCCGGAGGCCCGGTGGAACATAGCCCAGGGCGATGCGAAGCGAGCCCTGGGAAACGAGGCGATGGGGTTCGCTAGCCCTCGAAGAGGGCGACGGAATGCCCCTTGCGCCGGCCACGGGCGAAAGCGAGAGTATTCTCTCCGTCGCCCCTGTCGGGGCTCACTCACCCGATTGGGCATCCTCTCTCCCAGGGCTCGCTGCGCTCGCCCTGGGCTACCGTCCTTCGCTCCCGTTGGGGGCTGGACAGCAGAGACGCCGTCCACCACTCTCCACCGCAACACACGGTCGTCAATCCGCCCGATACCCATGTGTCGAGGTGTCAAAGAGTATCCGCGCCCCCGCGAGCGAGGCCGGCGATGGTCAGTAGAGCCGCACCATGCAACAAGCCTTAGAACCCGATATAGTGAACCTTGACGTCCGTGTGGGAATCGGCCCCCTCGTAGCACGGCCATCTTGGCCGTGAGTGTGCATGAGGAAGTTGTGTAGGGTAGGCCGTTCCGACCCACCTTTCGCTTCGCACGAACCGTTTGTGGGTCTCGAGGACCCGCCCCACAGCCTGAGAAGGCACGGCCATGCTCAAAGAACCTCCAACCGAGAACCGGTCGCTCCGAACCGAAGGAATCGACGCCGACCTCTGCGTCGTCGGCGGCGGAATCGCGGGCGTGTGCTGCGCCATCACGGCCGCCCGGGCGGGCATCAAGGTCGCCCTCATGCAGGATCGGCCCGTTCTCGGCGGAAACGCCTCCAGCGAGGTCCGCCTCTGGGTCCTCGGCGCGACCGCACACATGCAGAACAACAACCGATGGGCACGCGAGGGCGGCGTGTTGGACGAGATCCTCGTCGAGAACTGCCGCCGCAATCGCGAGGGCAACGCCATCCTCTTCGATACGATCCTGCTCGAAATGGTCGTCCGCGAGCCCAACATCACGCTGCTGCTCAACACGGCCGCGTTCGAGGTGACCAAGTCCGACGCCGACACGATCGCGTCCGTCCGCGGCGTCAACCCCCAGAACTCCACGTTCTACGACGTCCACGCGTCGCTGTTCTGCGATGCCTCGGGCGACGGCGTGGTCGGCTTCCTGGCCGGCGCGGCCTTCCGCATGGGCGCCGAGCCCCGCGAGGAGTTCGGCGAGGAGTTCGCCCCGGACGTCAAGGAATACGGCGAGTTGCTCGGCCACTCGATCTACTTCTACAGCAAGGACGTCGGCGAGCCCGTCGAGTTCGTCCCGCCGAGCTACGCCCTGAAGGACATTACCCAGATCCCGCGCCGCGACGAATTCAACGCCGACGCGAACGGGCCGTGGCTCTGGTGGCTGGAGTACGGCGGGCGGCTCGACACCGTCCACGACACCGAGCGAATCAAGTGGGAGCTGTGGAAGGTCGTTTACGGCGTGTGGGACTACATCAAGAACTCCGGTCGGTTCCCGGAGGCCCGCACGCTGACGCTCGAATGGGTCGGGCTGATCCCCGGCAAGCGCGAATCACGGCGATTCGAAGGCCCGTACACCCTTCGCCAGCAGGACATCGTCGAGCAGCGGCGGCACGACGACGCCGTCTCGTTCGGCGGCTGGTCGATCGACCTCCACCCGGCCGACGGGGTGTACAGTCCGCGTCCGGGCTGCAACCAGTGGCACGCGCGCGGCGTCTATCAGATCCCCTATCGATGCCTCTTCAGCCGGAACATCACGAACCTGTTCCTGGCGGGGCGAATCATCAGCGCATCGCACGTGGCGTTCGGCTCCACGCGCGTGATGGCCACCTGTGGCGACGCCGCCCAGCCCGTCGGCGTGGCGGCGTCCCTTTGCATTCGCGACGGGCTCAAGCCGGGCGACCTGTGCGAGGCCGAGCGCGTCAAGGAACTGCAGACCGAGCTGATGCGACGCGGGCAGTATATCCCGCGGCATCGGTTGAAGGACCCGGACGACCTTGCGCGATCGGCCACCGTCTCGGCCAGCAGTGAGCTTCGTCTCTCGCGGCTCGAACCGAACGGCCCGCCGCGGCGCCTCGAGCAATCGTGGGCGCAGATGCTGCCCGTGCCGAAGGGCCGTGTGCCGCGGCTGACGTTCACCGTCGACGTCGATGAGCCCACGAGGCTGCGGTGCGAGCTTCGCACGAGCGATCATCCGGACAACTTCACGCCGGACGTCCTGCTGGATTCGCGAGAGGTCTCACTGGATGCCGGCGAGGCCCAACCTGTCGCGCTGGAGTTTGACGCGTCGGTCGAGCATCCGCGCTACGTCTTCGCTTGTTTGATGGCGAACGAGGACGTGGCCGTCCGGTGCAGCGAGCGACGCGTGACGGGACTCCTCTCGGCGCGACACCACAAGAGCCAAGAGCCGGACGGGGACATCGGCGTTGAGGCGTTCGAGTTCTGGGCGCCGGTGCGTCGGCCGAACGGACACCTGCTTGCGGTGGAGATCGACCCGCCGCTGGAGGTGTTCGGCCCGGACCGCGTCGTGAACGGCCGCACGCGTCCGACGTGTTGGCCGAACGCGTGGGTGGCGAGCTTCGATGACAAGCGGCCGTCGCTTACGCTCGCCTGGGACGAGCCGAAAACGATCGGCCGAATCGAGCTGACGTTCGACACCGATCGCGACCACCCGCTCGAGTCGGTGTTCTTCCCGCATCCCGAGAACGTCATGCCGTATTGCGTCCGCGACTACCGCATTGTGGATGCCCGCGGCGTCGTCGTTCACGAACGCCGGGGGAACTACCAGACACGCAACACGGTCGTCCTTAGTGAGCCCGTGACGACCGATCGGATGACGATCGAGGTCTCGGCGAGTAACGGCCCGGCGCCGGCGGCGATCTTCGAGGTCCGCTGCTATGACGCCGAGCACGCGGACGCCCGACTCGTCCGGCGGTGACACGAGGGGACCGGGACCCCGTCTGAAGACTCGTCGTTTCACGTGGGAAGGGTTGGCAGTCCCGCTGATACGCGAGGCGATGGGATATCGCCCGTGGATTCCGCGCCGAAGGGGCGCTCCCGTAGCACGGGCATCTTGCCCGTGAACGTCCGCCCTGAACGGGCGTACGACTGTTGCCACGGGTGGTTTGCCCTGAGCCGTCCTTTGCCCGCGAGGACCAGTCAACGGGACGACGTTCAGTCTTCTGTTTTCTCCGCAGCACGTCCTGCTGTTGCCTCCTGTCTCCTGCCCGTTTCCCCGGCGCACATCAGCGAACAAACGAGAGAATTCCCATTGGAAACAACGTCTCACAAGTCGTCTGTTTCTAATGGGTTAAGGAATCGCAACCGTTGGGCTTGACACAGCGTAAAGACGTGTTATCTTATATCTTGCGCGAATCGTGAGTCGGGGCGTATTGCCCTGGAAGCTGTCAGGTCCCGACCCGAGCGAGGTTCCTCGCTAGGCGGTGTCGTGGCAGCGAAGGGGGTTTATCGCCATAATCTTGCGGTTCGGGGTTGACACAGATCGGCAGTTTGGTACACTGTGGAGTCTGCCCGATGGGTCCGGGGACTTGCAGAACCGGGCGAATCGGCGAGTAGGACCGCTCTTTGACAAGTGAACAGTTGATCGCCGTGAGAATGTGGGTACCGTCGGCACTGCGTGCACTGCCGACGGGGCCGAAAACCACAAATGGTGTGTTTTCAAGCATTCTCACACGCAGTGAGTTTGTTTGAGCCCTTTTTCGCATGCAACGCGGTCCGTCCTTCGGGGTGGGTCGTGGCATACGATAAAAAATCGAAGAGTTTGATCCTGGCTCAGAACGAACGCTGGCGGCGTGG